>NZ_DQDX01000108.1:0-16781 GCF_003525665.1 Flavobacterium sp. | reverse complement strand
AACGTTTTCGTTAATAACTATTTTAAGAATTGTATTAGTTATTTTTTTATAAATGTATATTTATGAAATATTTCTGCTAATATTTATCATAATAGTGTATATAAGTACTAAATAATGAGAACTTTACAATAATAATTTACTAAAATTCACCAAAAACTAAACAAACAAATTATGAGTTCAGAACAAATTAAAACTAATTGGGCGCAATTTATTCCGCTAGCATCAGTATTTTTCTTTTGGGGATTTGTTGCCGCAAGTAATGATATTTTAATTCCCGTTTTTAAAGAAGCTTTTACTTTAACTCAAGTAGAAAGCCAATTGGTTTCGTTAGCATTTTACATAGCGTACACAGTTGGATCATTACTTTATTTATTGATTTCGTATTTAACCAAAGGCGATTTAATTAACAGAATTGGATACAAAAACTCACTCGCGTTAGGGTTAGGAATTTCTGCTCTTGGAACTTTATTATTTTATCCTGCGGCAAATACTGGTTCGTTTCCGTTAATGTTGTCTGGATTGTTTATAGTAGCACTTGGATTTTCATTACAGCAAACCGTAGCGAATCCATTAGCGATTGCACTCGGACCAATTACAACTGGTTCGCAACGTTTAACAATGGCTGGCGGAATCAATAACCTTGGAACTACAATTGGTCCACTTATTGTAAGTTTTGCGATTTTTGGTTCAGCTACGTCTTCTAATACTGATATGAGTATTGAAAGCGTGAAAATTCCGTATTTGATTTTAGGAGCGGCATTTTTATTGGTAGCTATTTTACTTAAATTTTCTTCTTTACCAGATAAACCAGTTGCAATTATTGAGTCTGAAGCTGAAGCAAGTGCTTCTAGAAGTTCGGCTTTGAAATACCCACAATTGGTTTTAGGAATGATTGCCATCTTCGTTTATGTTGGTGTTGAGGTTTCTACTGCAAGTAACTTACCAGCTTACATGGAGAAAAATTTAGGTTTTCTAACTAAAGATATCGCACCGTATATTTCGTTATATTGGGCGAGTTTAATGATTGGTCGTTGGACTGGTGCAGTTGAAGCTTTTACAGACAACATGAGCACTCAAAAAATTCTACGTTTCATTGCACCTTATTTAGCATTTGGAGTTTTCTTGGCTGTCAACGCGATTGCAAAACATGATTTGACTCCATTTTACGTATATGCTTTAGTAATTTTAGTTTTAATTGCGGCTGATATCGCTAGTAAAGGAAATCCAGCAAGGATGTTATTTATCTTTTCAGGATTTGGAATTGCAGCATTACTTATAGGAATGGCAACAGATGGAATGGTAAGTGTTTATGCGTTCACAAGCGTTGGATTGTTCTGTAGTACGCTTTGGCCATGTATTTTTACATTAGCTGTTAGCGGATTAGGAAAGCACACCAGTCAAGGAAGTAGTTTCTTAATTATGATGATTATGGGTGGCGGATTTATAAGCTTATTACAAGGTTATGTTGCCGATATGGCTACCATTCAATCAAGTTATATTGTTGGTGTATTATGTTTTGCTTACCTGGCATTCTACGCATGGAAAGTAAGCGGAATTTTAAAAGCGCAAGGAATTAACTTTGATAAAAAGGTTAGTGGCGGACATTAATAGCGTTCAGTTATCAGTGTTCAGTTTACAGTGATTGCTTTATGTATAAAAACTCCGAAAGAAATTTAATGTTCTTTCGGAGTTTTATTTTTGTTCAAATGGATTACTCTTTAGCCCTGATTACTTCACATAATGTTTATTTTCAAAGGAGTTCAGTGAACTTCGTTTGCAGAGTAAATCCCGATTTTTATCGGGATTGCAACGGAAAGCAGGAATAGGGAAACCAAGAATTCCCGAGCCATTCGCTCCTGATTTTTTAAAAGGGTATTTGTCCAAAAATTATGTAAAAGTAAAAGAGTGCAATTGGGATGTTTGCTAATAAAATTAGAATTTTTATGAGAATTTCTTGGCGTTGATTGGGTTGAATTATGAGATTTAAAAGTAGCCAAAGTACTATTATAAAGTTGAAAAAAGTTGCGAGAATGAGGTACATATATCCGGTGAAGTAGAGATAGGCATTTTCTGTAACGAAGTGAAGAAGGAATAATAGTGTTCCAATCATGAAAGAATAAACAGCAACTTGAGTTGAAAAAGCGAGTTTCTTTATTTGATTTATAATTTCCATATTACTTAATATTAAAAGTGGTTTGAATCGTTTTTACAGGAACTAAAAGCATCTTTTGAAAGTCTAAATCATGAATTCGGTGAGCCGATTTTCCTCGATTGTAGTTTTTTATAAATTGCTTGATTTGAGTAGGATAGAAGATGGTTCCAATGGTGATTACCATAAATAAATAGGCGCTTTTTTTACCGTTTCCGAGTAGGAAAAACTGCATTGCAATTTCGTCTGGAACTGAAACTGAAGTATTGGTTAGTACATGAATAACATCGTGATCTTCTAGTTTGGGTTGCATTTGAAAATTATATTTCAGTAGAAAACATCCCAAGTGAAAACCCAAACTGTCTTGATTGTACTGAATTAATTCTGATGGTGTGATGTTCCATGGAGTTCCTTTTTTGAAGAATTTCTGATAGGGTTTCTTCGTGATTTCGTACATTTTTTCGATTAGTAGATCTCTCATTTTTGTCAGTTTTATATGTTTTCAAATTTGCCTATGTTGGCAAGTTCATGCTTGTGTTTATTAGGAAGTAGTATCGATTTTAAAAGGTTGTCAATTTTTAGAATTCTAGAAAATTTATACATTTTAATAGCTAAAATTGTGGGAAAATAAGAATTTGTAAAAAGCTTTTTGTGAACAATCTTCGGAACTAAAATCTGTTGAATTTGTATTAAAATGAAATATCGAAAATGGCCTAAATGTTTTTTATATTGTTCGAAAAGATGGATGGTGAATTTTCCTTTTTCCAAATCGTTTTCTAGATGAATGTTTCTGTCAATTAGCCAATCGTTGTAGTTTGATGGTAGGTTTTTCAACTTCATTCGAATTCCTAATTTCATGAAGACATCGAAAATTTCTTCTTTTTCATTAATTTCTAATTTTCGTTCCAATACTTCAAATGAACGAATGGAGTAATCAATTAACATATAAAGTACATCTCGATATGCCCAATCGGGAATTGATTTTCCGCGACTTTGTTCAACACCTTGGTGAATTTGAGTGATTTTATCGATTGTAGCTAAAGCCATTTGCTCTTCAAGAAAAATAATTTTTTGAGCATATTCTACGGTAGAAAATAATCGTTCTAATGGGTTTGTTGGAATTTTTCCAGTGTAATACAACCAATCGACTGCTTTGTTTAAAGCGAATTCGGCTGCCGAACCTGCAAAAATCAGGAGTACAGTATCGGTTCTTTTCCAAATCTCTCTTACAATTGATTTTTCGTTAACAAAGTAATTCATTATTGTAATTTTTTATGGTTGTGAATTAGTAAAACAGTTAGAATTCCAAGTGTATAAGCGAGCATATCTGTCCACGAAAAGGAGTTTCCTAAAACGATGTTTAGAATTTTGATTTTATCTAGATGAAGTAGTTCTAAAATATGAATGTATTGCAGAATTTCTATGGTGTAACTAATTAATAATGTTATTAATGCTATTTTGTTTTCAGATATTTTACTGAAAGTAGCAATCATATAAAACAATAAAATGGAAGCCAAATAATCTCCAAAAATTGGTCGAATGAACTGATCATTAACGAATAGTGCAATTATTATTTCTACAATTAAAAGTAGAATACTGATTACTAAGTAGGTTTTGTTTATGTTTTTCATAATTATAAAGTACTTTGTATTTCAAAGTTAATAGATAAAAAAATAGTGCTAACTTTTTGATATTAATTTTTCGAGCGCATCAATATGAGCTGCAAAAGCTTTTTTTCCTTCTTTGGTTGCTATGTATTTGGTGTTGGGTTTTTTTCCAATGAATTGCTTTTCAATTTGAATGTAATTTTCTGCTTCTAAGGCTTTGGTGTGTGAGGCAAGGTTACCGTCGGTTACACCAAGAAGTTCTTTTAGCATATTGAAATCGGCACTTTCGTTCACCATCAAAATCGACATGATTCCCAAACGAATTCGGTGATCAAAGGCTTTGTTTATATTTTGGATGATGGTTTTCATAATTGTTTTTAATTGACTTATAAGGCAAATTTAGTGCAAATTAATTTCTATCATATTTAAAATACATCACACTTCCGTAAAGAATGTGGCAAACGCCAAAACCTAATGCCCAAAATAATAATCCGTAACCTAAAAACCACGTTGAAAGTAAACCTAAAAATATCATGGTTAAGCCTAAATATCTAACGTCTCCAAGTGTATATTTACTTGCGTTTACACAAGCTAATCCGTAAAAAATTAGGGTTAATGGTGCAACCAAACTTAATATTTCTTTTTCGATTAAGAATAAAATAAAAAAACCACCAGTTGCCAACGGAATTGCAAAGTTAATTACTAGACGTTTAGATGTTGTATTCCATATTTTTTCTTCCGATTTACTAGCTATTTTTGCACTTAAAAATACAGCGGTTATAATTGATAAAAGAAGAACCGTACCAGCTATTATAAAAAGTCTATTCACAGCCGATTGAGAAATTATTAAATTTTTGTAGCTTCCCATTGTACTAGTATCAAAGTAAATGGTTTTATAGGCAAACCAAGCACCAACTAATGAATATATTCCGGCTAAAACACCAGATAATCCGCTTAGCGAAATAAAACGCGATGACTGATTCATCATGTTTTTTATTTCAGAAATGTCATTAAGATATTTTTCGTTTTCCATTTTAAAGTACTTTGAAGTACAAAGTAAATGAATAATAATTGTACAACCAAATGTTTTTTAATTTATTTTTGGAGTAAATTTTAATTCTATGAAAAAAATCACACTATTCCTTTTGCTTCAAGCATCTTTATCTTTCTCACAAACAACAGATGAGCAAATGCTCAAACAAATTTACAAGTCGGCTTTAACAGATAGTAAATGCTATTCTTGGTTGGATGATTTATCAAATAAAATTGGTTCGCGGTTATCGGGTTCGATTGGAGCTGAAAAAGCAGTTTTATACACCAAAAAAGAATTAGAAACTCTTGGTTTAGATAAAGTGTATCTTCAAGAAGTTATGGTTCCCAAATGGGTGCGAGGCGAGAAGGAAGTTGCTTATTTAATTGATGGGAAGAAGAAAATTTCTTTTCCAATTTGTGCTTTAGGAATGTCAGTTGCAACTCCAAAGGAAGGTTTGACAGCCAATATAATAGAAGTTAAAAGCCTAGAAGAATTAAAAGCATTAGGTTCAGAAAAAGTAAAAGGAAAAATAATATTCTTTAATCGACCGATGAATCCCGAATTTGTCGAAACTTTTCATGCTTATGGAAGTTGTGTCGATCAAAGATCTTCTGGTGCAAGAGAAGCTGGCGAACTTGGCGCACTTGGTGTTATTGTTCGTTCAATGAATTTAAGATTGGATGATTTTCCGCATACAGGTTCTACGAATTATAAAGATATTGCTATGGATAAACGAATTCCAGCTGCAGCAATTTCTACAAATGGAGCAGAAGCTTTAAGCAAATTATTGAAAGGAAATCCAAATGCAAAGTTGTTCTTTAAGCAATCTTGCAAACAATATGATGATGTTGTTTCGTACAATGTTGTGGGTGAAATAACTGGTTCAGAGTTTCCAAACCGAATTATGGTTGTTGGTGGACATCTTGATTCTTGGGATTTGGGTGATGGTTCTCATGATGATGGAGCAGGTTGTGTTCAGAGCATGGCTGTTTTAGAAATGTTCAAAAAGTTGAATTACAAACCAAAGAATACGATTAGAGCTGTTTTGTTTATGAACGAAGAAAATGGTGTGAAAGGCGGATTGAAGTATGAAGAATTGTCCAATAAAAATGGTGAGAATCATATTTTTGCTTTAGAAAGTGATTCTGGTGGATTTACTCCAAGAGGTTTTTCGATTGATGCTGATGATACCAATTTTAATAAAATTTCAAGTTGGAAAAACATATTCGAACCTTATTTGATTCATATTTTTAGAAAAGGACATTCTGGTGTTGATATTGGTCCGTTAAAATCGGATAAAATTGTAAAAGTTGGATTACAACCCGATTCTCAGCGTTACTTTGATTATCATCATGCTGCTAATGATACGTTTGATGCTGTAAACAAACGTGAATTAGAACTTGGAGCAGCTTCGATGGCGTCTCTAATGTATTTATTCGATCAATACGGATTGCAATAAATGAAACCGGCAGAAGCATATATTTTAAATCAACCCGAACCTAATCGTTCGATCCTATTTAATTTGCAAATAATTATTGAAAGTCAAATTCCAGAAGTAGAATTGTTATACAAATGGAACATTCCGTTTTACTATTATAAAGGAAAGCCCTTTTGTTATTTTAATGCAAGTCACAAAAGAAGGTATGTTGATTTAGGAATTGTAAAAGGTTTTCAACTTACTATTCATCAGGGTAAATTGATATCGGAAAAAAGAAGTACAATGAAATCTTTAAGGTATTATTCAGAAGAAGAAATTGATAGTTCTGTTTTAGTAGAAATTCTTCAAGAACTTACTAAGCTTTATTAAATAAAAAAAGAGACTGAAATTCAGTCTCTTTTTTGTTATAATGTTAATTGAGAATTATTTTATTTCTCTGTTAACGTAAATCCATCCAGTTTTGGCTTCCATACCATCACGTTCAATTACGTAATAGTAAGTTCCGTCTGGCAGTTCATCACCTTTATCAGATTGACCTCGCCATTCGTTAGTATAGTTTGCTTTAGCATATACTTTTCCACCATAACGATTGAACAATGTTAACTGTTTAACGTTGAATCCAGTTAAATCAAATGAATCATTTAAGCCATCATTATTAGGAGAAATACCTTTTTGTATTTGGCATGTTGTAGAATTTGCATCAAAAACAAACGAAGTACTACAAGTTCCAATTGTAACTTCGCAAGTATAACTACCTGGTGCATTTATTGTAATTGTTGGGCTATTTGTACCAATAACAGATCCTGACGGATTAGTCCATGTGTAAGTTGCTTGAGCAGAATCAAAATTACCACCAACAACTTCCAATACATAAGAAGTGCCATCACATCCACCTTCAACAGTAAATTGAGGAGAAGTCGTTATTGTCACAACAAAACTTTCTTGATCAGAACATGTAGTTGTACCATTTGTGTTGGCTGCATAAACATATACAGTTTGGTTTGTATTTAAAACGGTACCAGCAGCTAATTGTGTACCAGTTCCACCAGCTCCAGTAAAGTAATTACCAACTGTTAAAGCAGGAAGTGTATAACTATCACATGCATTTACATTTGCTACAGTTGCAACATTAGGTGTTGAAATGATTACAATAGACATTGTTGTACCTGTAGCACAAGCAGCTGTAGTAGTAAATGTATAAGTAAATGTTCCAGCTATTGATGTATCAATTGTTGATGGACTCCAAGAACCAGTAATTCCATTTGTTGAAGTTAATGGTAAAGAAGGAGCAGTTGTACCACTACAGATTGGACTAATTTGTGTAAATGTAGCAACAGTTGGCGCTACAATTGTAACTGAAATTGTTGCAGTATCTGCACATTGACCAGCATCTGGAGTAAATGTATAATTGAATGTTCCAACTACTGATGTGTCAATTGCAGGTGGATTCCAAGAACCAGTAAAACTATTACTCGATGTAGTTGGTAATGCTGGAGCTGTTGCATTTTGGCAAATAGTAGCAAATGGAGCAAAAGTAGCTGCTGTCAATGGCGTGATTGTTACCAAGAAACTATTTTGTGCTGTACAGTTTGGTACAGTTCCACTTTGTGCAAATACATAAATTGTTTGAGTACTTGTTATTGTTTCACCAGCTAATAATAACGTTCCAGTTCCATTTGAACCTGTATAATAACTTCCATTTGTTAATGTTGGTAAAACATAAGAAGCACATGAAGTAACATCAATAGGATCATCTGGTACAGGGATAGGCGTAACTGTAACAACCGATTGCCCAGTTGCTGTACAACCAGAGTTGTTAATTAACACTGAATAAGTTCCTGCTTGAGTCACAGTAATTGTTCCAGTTGTACCTGGAAATGGATTACCGTCTAAACTCCAAGTGTAAGTAACATCTGCATCAACATAGTTAGTAGGTGTTACTGTAATTGTTCCAGTAGTTCCAGCACATATTGACTGGTTTGGAGTTATTGTAAATTGAGGAGTTAAATCCTGAACAACTAGATTGAAATCGCTTATTAAATAACAGCCTGTTAAATTGTTTTCTAATCTAACGTATATAGTTTGTAAACTAGGAACAGTATTGGTAAACAATAATGGTAATGCATTAGTTTCATTGTCTGCGTCATCAACTGTTGGATAATAAGCAACATTATAATCTGATGCATTTAAACTGCCCAAAACGTTTGTAGTATTTTGACTCAAATCAAATTGAGCAAATGTTAAATTATTACATGCTGTCAAATTTACTGGATTTCCTTGAACTATTTCACTGTAAAATTCTATCACTAATTCATCTTCAGCAACACATGTTGTACCAATAAATTGTGCATTTACAGTATAAGTACCACTAGATAATACAATTAAGTTTGGACCAGTTTGGTTTGGTATAACAGTACCATTTTGTTCCCATGTAAAAGTATAATCTGTTGGATCAAGTCCACTTTGGATTAAATAAGATGATCCAAAACATAATGCATTATTATTTGATACAAGGAAATCTGTACCCAAATCAACATTACCAATATTAAAACTTCCTCCTTCAAGAAAGACTGCAGAGTCAAAAGCAGAGTCACTTCTATCAGCAACAACTAATTTAATATGATATTGTGTTCCCGGCACTACAGTAGCCGATGCGGTCATTGGGATAGTTGATCCATTAAAATTAATTGGAGCAGCTAAAATGTTTTCTCCATTTGGAGCTCCATAATAAGTCCCAAAGTATTCTGGATTAACAGAACTACAGCCAGTATTAAATAAAGCATCTCTAATAGTTACAACTGAAATAGGAGTTGTTGTATTTGGTACAACAGCTAAATTAGTTGTTACATTGGTAGTAGTATTTGTCAACAAGAATGCAAATGCATCAGAATAGGCGCATTGGAAAGTTCCGTATTCGTCTGATGCGAATATAAAATTAAAACTTATTTGATCTGTTAACGGTACAAAATCAAATTCTAATTTTGTAGCATTCTGAGAGATCATTGTTTCGCCAGTAGCTGCTGTTACTAATGCCGCTAAATCAGCATCACCACCCCATCCTGTTGCCGTGTCACTTAAGATAGAATCATTTGGTCCAGGAGAGTTGTTAACAAATCCACTTGAAAGCATGATACCTTCGTTAAATGGGAAACCAGATCCATTTTTATTAAAATAACCGATACTATTATTAGCTGGAGTCGCACCAAAGTTGGTAGAACCCGAAGATGTAATATTGGAAACATTAGCACAAGTAGAATTTAACAACACATCTTCAATTAACTGTAAGTTAGTGTATGTTGTTGTGCTCGTTGATATTGGAGGTAAAAGCGTGCCAATACAAAGATTAAATATTGAACTTTGATTAGGTGTCGCTGTAGATGTATAAACTCTAATATAATAAACCTGACCAACAACTAAAGCTGTAGCAAGACTTTGTTCAGGATCACTACAATAAACTTGAGTTAGCGTTCCACAAGTACCTGTATAAACACCATGAACTAAGTTTGTTGTGCTTCCGGTAATATCATTCAAACTAATTAAATGCGATGAACTAGTTGCAGTAAACTGAAACCAAACATCATCATCATCACTTCCAGGACATGTACTTGGATCTGGTGATGGAGTTGCGCCAATTATTGTTCCAGGAGTAACAGTACCACATGCTGTGTCTGGATTTACAACTGCTACAACAGCATTAGCACATTCGTCATTTGAAATTAAAGTATTGAAAATTGATTGAAAAGACCAAGCACTACTGTCTGTTGTACTACAAACCGATCTTACATAAATTTTGTATTGTGTTCCAGAATTTAAACCAGTGTACGTATATGGATTGGTCGTTGCATTTTGCCAACCTGTTGATGCCGCAGTTGGAGCTGGAGCTGCAAAAGGTAAAGCTAGCACTTGCCAAGCCGTTGCAGTTCCGTTTTCTGTCCATCCAACAGTAACAGAATTTACTGTAGTTGCTAAAACGGTAGTTGCTGTTGGAACTAAACAAGTTGGTGCTGGATTACAAGTAACGTTAGCCAACCATCCTGTTGCATTGTTTGTTGCGCCACTTCTAAATCTAAAAGTTAAACAACCATTTGGGTTAGAAGAGGTAAAAGGGCCAGGTGCTGTCGTGCCCCAAAATGATCCAGCCAATCCTCCAGGAACTGTTCCAGGACCATTTAAACTGATTATTTGTTCTGCAGCAGTTGAATTTCCGTTAAAAACATATAAGCCATCAGCACCAGTTTCTACTGAAAAAGATGTAAATGTTACGGTAACTTGTTCACCAGGAATTGTAGGGCAAACTGTATAAGTTACATCGCTATTGTTTAGGTAGTTTGCAAATGAACCTCCGTTATCAACAAATGTTCCTCCACAAACTGGCGGAGCAATTAAAGTTGTAATTGTTCTTGGTCCAAGCCATGTACTAACATCAGTAGTAGAGCAAGCACTTCTAACATAAATATCATAACATGTTTCTGACGCTAAACCATTTAATGTGTAAGGATTAGAACCGGCAGTAACCCAACCAGTTGAACTTGCCGTTGGAGCAGGAGCACCACATGGTACAGCTAAAACATGCCAAGATGTAGCAGTTCCGTTTTCTGTCCATGCTAAATTAACAGATGAAAAAGTAACAGCAGAGGTAACTAATGATTGTGGTTGAGGACAAACTGGAGCTGGAGCACAAGTAATATTTGATGTCCATCCAGGTGCATTGGTTGCAGCACCACTTCTAAATCTAAATGTTAAACAACCATCAGGGCTTGAAGAAGTAAACGAACCAGGGTTGGTTGTTCCCCAATAAGAACCAGCTACACCACCAGGTACTGTTCCTGCTGGGTTACCACTAGACATTAATGGAGCTGTAACTGAATTTCCATTGTAAATATATAATCCGTCAGCTGTAGCTTGTGTATTGAAACTTGTAAAAGTTACTGTAACCACTTGGCCAGGAGTTGTAGGACAAATTGTAACATTATAGTTCGAGTTATTAGCATAGTTTGCTCCTGAACCAGCAGGATCAGAGAATGTTGTTCCACATGCTGGAGGAACTTGTAATGTTGTTCCAGAAACTACAGTTGTCCATTCACTAGATTCTGTCGTTGAACATACCGCTCTAACATAAAAATCATAACATGTATCTGGATTTAAACCTCCAAGTGTAAATGGATTTGATGGAGCAGGGACAAAACCTGTCGTTGTAGCTGTTGGCGTTGGTGAACCACATGGTAAAGCAAGAACTTCCCAAGCGGTTGCTGTACCAGTATTTGTCCATGATAAATTTACAGACGTTGCAGTTAAACCAGATCTAACAACTGATATCGGTTTTGGACATGGTGGTGGTGGACCACAAGTAACGTTTGATGTCCATCCAGAAGTAACTACTGTAGCATTACTTCTAAATCTAAATGTTAAACAACCATCAGGACTTGATGATGTAAATGGACCAGGAATTGCAGTTCCCCAAAATGAACCGGCCAATCCTCCAGGAACTGTTCCTGCTGGATTTGTACTTGTTATTTGTGGAGAAGCGGTAGTCGCTCCATTAAAAACGTACAATCCATCGGCATTGGCTTCTGTATTGAAAGCTGTAAAAGTAACTGTAACCACATCACCTGGAGTAACAGGACAAATTGTAACTGTATTGTCTACATTGTTTCCGTAATTAGCAGCAGCACCAGGATCTAAATAATTTCCACCACATATTGGAGGTGCAATTGGTGTGTTGAACAAAAATGGTCCAACCCATTCACTATTTATTCCATCACCACAAAGTGCTCTTACGTAGTATCTGTATGCGGTATTTGGAGTAAGTCCAGTTGCAGTATAAGGTAATGCACCGTTATACACTACTCCAGAACCAGTTGGAGTCGTAGTTACTGGTATCACTTCTATTTCCCACGATGTTGCACCACTTGGGTTCGCCCAAGATAAATTCGCTTGATTGAATAAGATACCCGTTGCTGTAAGAGCAGAAGGATCTAAACATTTTGACGCAACTCTTACATTATCTAATAACCATCTATCACCGCTAATACCAGTAACAGTTTGAGTATATTTCATTACAAATGAAACATATACTTGAGGACCAAAGGTTGTTGGTATATCAATTACTTTTTCTGTGTAGACGTTGAATGGATTTTGCACTCCGTCAACATCAACTGTTAAGTCATTTTCAGTGTATTCTACAATTGTTGTATAAGCTGCAGGATTGGTTTGCGATGCCGATGAAGGTGCAATCTTTACTTGATAAATTGTCCCAGTGTTTCCATTGGTAAAAGTACGAGCAAAGAAACGCAATTGACCATTGGTGGGAATAGTAATTAGTGGCGTTGCAAGGTAATCCTCAGAAGTGTTTCCAATTCCAATATTTTCTCGGTTCATGTAGGCTGCATTTGTACCAGCATAAACTAATGGAGGTGTTGCCACACCATTGTTAATGCCCCAACGCTGACCTAAGCCGACTCCATTATCAAAAACCGCCCAGTTACCCGTGCCTAAAGTCCAGTTTGTTCCAACTCCTGGACCAGTAGTGCTTTCAAAACCTTCTGTACCGGGAATTGGAAACTGTGCGTAACCGGCAAATGATAGTAATAAAGCAAAAACTAGTAAAGTAATTTTCTTCATAATTATTTTTGTGAAATTTATTTGATTTGTTAATAGATTTCCAAAAATATAAAAAAAATTTAATATTTGTTTAATTATAATTTAAAAATTCCTCCCAAAACTATAATTTTCTGCAAAAAGAAAAACTTCTGTTCAGCCCTATCGCTTGAATTTTCTGTGGTTCGAATGTCATTCAAGTTTATGTATCCACCCTTTAATTCGGTTTGAATAAAAAAGTGTTTGAAAAAGGTAAAATTTAATCCGACTTTCGCCGAAACACCATAACCAGAAACATGAAAATCATCGTGTCTGTTATTTCCTAATAATTTTGCATTTGTTTTTGGATACAGTAATCCAATTCCAGCTGCTTCGGTTACATTTATTTGAAATTTATCCGTATTTGTTATTCTGAATAATTTTGAAATGTCATCAACGCGTCCGAAATCTGTATTAACATAATTTAAACCATCTGTATGTTCAAATGTTAAGAAATCTTCTGTTAATAGCACTTGACCGTTCGGAAGTGTTTCTCCATATGTTCCCGGATTTGGATAAAAACCATTAATATCAACAGCTCTATTTTGAGCCATCACATATTTCATATGGTCGACTCCGATTGTGATGTTGTAATGATCATTTATAAAATATCCTATTCTAAGATTTGTCTGCGGAATAGTCATTCTCGCAGGATTTACATAATCTACGTGCCATCCTTTGGGTTTGTCATAAGCAGTGACATTTTGAAGTGTAAAATCATAATCATTACCATAGAATCTTATGTCAGATTTAGTGTAACTTTCTCTATTTCCGCCCCAATAAACAAAGAACTTTCCTTTATTATGTGCTGTATATTTTTCTGGTGTTGCTGTATCTTGTGCTAATGAAATTTGTGTAATAAGAATTGTTGCTATAACAATTCTTAAATTATATTTTAAAAACATTTATTTAAAGTTGTAAAAAATTAAAATTGATTAATAGTTTTTCTGATTGCCACAAGTTTAGTCATCAAACCTTCGAAATAGTCTAAATGAAGCATGTTGGCCCCATCACTTTTTGCATTTGCAGGATCAAAATGGGTTTCAATAAAAAGGCCATCAACACCAACTGCTATTCCAGCTTTTGCAATAGTTTCAATCATGTCTGGTCTTCCTCCAGTTACGCCAATGGTTTGATTAGGTTGTTGAAGTGAATGTGTAACATCAAGCACAGTAGTTCCGAATTGTTGCATAGTAGGAATTCCTCTAAAATCAACTATCATATCTTGATAACCAAACATTGTTCCTCTATCAGTAATCATAACATTCTCGTTTTGGCAGTCTAATACTTTTTGAACGGCATGTTTCATACTTTCTGGACTCATGAATTGTCCTTTTTTAAGATTTACAGTTTTTCCGGTATTTGCAGCAGCTACAACCAAGTCGGTTTGACGAACTAGAAATGCAGGAATTTGAAGAACATCAACATATTCTGCAGCCATTGCCGCATCTTCATTAGTATGAATGTCTGTAACAGTTGGAACGTGAAATGTCTCTGAAACTTTTCGAAGTATTTTTAAGGCTTTTTCGTCTCCAATTCCAGAAAAACTATCTATTCTTGAGCGATTTGCTTTTTTAAACGATCCTTTAAAAACAAAAGGAATTTGAAGTTTATCAGTTATTGAGACCAATCTTTCTGCAATTCTCATAGCCATTTCTTCGCCTTCAATTGCACATGGACCAGCAAGAATGAAGAAGTTACCGCTATCTATATTCTTTATTTGTGGGATATTATTTAATTTCATTTGTAAAATTTTTAGTGGCGCAAAGATAAAAAGAAAAACCTTCTAATTGTTGAATTAGAAGGTCTTAAATTTGTTGTAAATACTATTTTATATCTTAATTAACAGTGGCTTGTTTTTTTAATGCAAAACCATTCGGACACATTACTTTTCCTTTTTCATAAATGTTAAGATACAGTTTTACTTTTTTATTATTTTCTATTGTTATTTCATAAATATCCAATGTTCCAGCTCCAATTTTTGTTCTTTTTGATGGAAACGGACAGCAACTTTCTATCTTTTCATATTTTAAACTATTTCCATTTTTGTCGGTTAAAGCATTGAAAAAATAGGCAACATTTTTAGGTGCAATTTTTTCATTATCAAATCCTAAATTTATTGGATAATCTTGATTGTAGCCATATTTTGCATCATTACTATATTCTGTAATTACAAATTGATTGTTGCTAATTAATGGTTTTTTTGCTGTATTATCGACATTTTTCAAAGTAGATTTTATACTTCCGCAGGATGATAAAGCTATTAAGAATAATAGGATTACGGCTGATTTTGGTGTTTTCATTTTGATGATTAAAATAATAAATCGTGTTTTTTATTCAAATATGTTAAATAATTATCAAATATCAAACCACTATCTATATTTTTGTAAAAAAATAATTGAAATGGATTTTTTATCTCAAACATGGCATTGGTCAATCTCTGGATTTTTAATTGGAGTTGTAATGTTGCTCTTAATTTATTTTGGAAAAGTTTTCGGAATGTCGTCTAACCTTAGAAGTTTGTGTTCTATGACAGGAATTGGTAAACGCGTTTCTTTTTTTGATTGGGATTGGAAAGCGCAACGATGGAATTTAGTGGTAGTTTTTGGTGCCATGATTGGTGGTTTTGTAGCTACAAATTATATGCACGATGATTCTAATGTTGCCTTAAACCCAGTAACTATTGAAAAGCTTGAGAAATTAGGAATCGATGCTCCAAATTCGAAATCACTTCCAGATGCACTTTTTAGTACTGATGTAGTTTTTAGTTCTCCTAAAATTATTGCTATTCTAATTATTGGTGGAATATTGAT
Organism: Flavobacterium sp.; assembly: GCF_003525665.1. Taxonomy (GTDB): domain Bacteria; phylum Bacteroidota; class Bacteroidia; order Flavobacteriales; family Flavobacteriaceae; genus Flavobacterium. Next base: position 1,105 of record NZ_DQDX01000108.1, on the reverse strand, counting down.
AGGATTTGGTTCTCGTTACGCTGGCGGATGTACTTCTGGTCACGCAATTTCAGGCTTGAGTAATTTCCAAGTTCAATCCTTGAAAGCCGTTATTGGATTTTTTATTGGTGGTTTAATTGTAGCTCATTTTGTGCTTCCTATCATTTTTTAATTTGAAATCATGAATGTATTAAAATATTTATTTGTTGGATTTGTCTTCGGAATTGTACTAACTAAATCGGAAGCCGTTTCTTGGTATCGCATTTATGAAATGTTTCAATTTGATTCGTTTCACATGTATGGAATAATAATGACTGCTATCGCAACTGGAGTTATTGGAATTCAAATTATTAAAAGAAATCAACTAAAAGATATAAAAGGTTTGCCAATAGTAATTCAAGAAAAAGAAAAAGGCACTTTTCGCTATTGGATTGGTGGATTGTTTTTTGGACTAGGTTGGGCTTTAGTTGGAGCATGTCCTGGACCAATTTTCATCTTGTTGGGTTCTGGATTTATTAGCGTAATTTTCATATTCTTTGGCGCTTTACTTGGTACATTTATTTATGGTGTTGTAAAAGATAACTTGCCTCATTAAAGGGTAAGTTATTTTGTATATATTTGATTCAAAATAAATTATAAAAATTATGAAAAACCGTATTATTCTTTTTGTTTCAGTTTTGGTTTTAGGATTGAATTTAACTTCGTGCGGAGGCGACGATGGACCATCGACATCTGCTGATATTGTTGGAAAATGGGAATTGTATAAAATTGGTGATAAAGATGATGGAAGTGAATATTTAGAATTGTACGAACATCAAGCAGGTTGTTCAAAAGATAATATTGAATTTTTTGAAAATGGAGACTTTGTCACTACTAGTTATTTTGAAGGTTGTGAATCAGAAAGTTTTTCTGGTACTTACACTAAATCGGGTACTTCTTTGATAGTTGATGATGGTTTTGATGAAACTCCTTTAACCATAAAAGAATTGTCATCTTCTACATTGAAAGTATATGATACTTATTCTGAAGACGGAGAAACATTTACAGAAATAACAATTTTTAAGAGAGCTGATTAATTAAATGCATAAAAAGATCCCGATTAAATGAACATGCCCCAAAAAGTTAG
>NZ_DQDX01000137.1:9593-10942 GCF_003525665.1 Flavobacterium sp. | reverse complement strand
GAATAGCTGGATTGGCTTCTAAAAAAATATAAAAATGAAAATTACAAAAACTAAATTATTTACTTTACTTATTGCGATAACAATGGTTTCTTGCTACCAACAAGAACGCAAATGCACCGATTTTAAAACCGGAAAATTTGAATTCACACAAGAAATTGATGGCAAGACACAAACATCAACCTTTGAACGTACCGATAGTTTGCAAATTGAAACGTATAACGGCAAAACCGATACAGCATCTGTGCGTTGGGTAAACGACTGCGAATTTATTCTGCAAAAAACGCATCCCAAAAATATGCAGGAGAAAAAAGCAATTACCATGAAAATTTTGAGTACTAAAGATAAAACCTATACCTTTGAATATTCTTTTGTGGGTGATGCAAAAACTCAAAAAGGAACTGTAACAAAAATCAATTAGTTTCGTATAACCACTTTAATTTTAACTTTTAAACCAATTTATGGAAGTATTATTTACAACAGATGCGTTAATTGCATTGCTAACGTTAACCTTTTTAGAAATCATTCTTGGTATTGACAACATCGTGTTTTTATCAATTGTATCAGGAAAATTAAGAGCCGAAGACCAACCAAAAGCACGCAGAATTGGACTTTTACTAGCCATGGTTTTTAGAATTATCTTACTTTTTGGAATTACGTGGGTAATGAGCTTGAAAGAATCGTTTTTTGATTTTGACCTCGGATTTTTCTCAGGTGGAATCTCTGGACAAAGTTTAATTATTTTTGGTGGTGGATTGTTTTTATTATATAAATCAGTATCAGAAATTCATCACAAACTAGAAGGCGAAGAAGAATCGGCTAACGGAAAAGCTAGCAACAGCTTGTCGTCAGCAATTATTCAAATCGCGTTATTAAACATCGTTTTCTCGTTCGATAGTATCTTGACAGCAATTGGTTTAGTAAGTTCTGCCGAACCACCAAAAGGTTTTGGACCAGCTGGAGCAATCGAAATCATGATTTTAGCAATTGTAATTTCAATTGTAGTAATGCTTGCCTTTGCCGGACCAGTTTCTAAATTTGTAAACGAGCATCCAACCATTCAAATTCTTGGACTTTCGTTCTTAATCTTAATTGGAGTAATGCTTCTTGCCGAAGGTTCGCACTTGGCACACTTTAGATTTGGTAACGATGTAGAAGTCCATAGTATTCCAAAAGGCTACCTATATTTTGCCATTTTCTTCTCATTATTTGTAGAATTCCTCAACTTAAAGATGAAGAAAAGCAGCAAAAAACCTGTTAAATTACACAACAGTAAAATCGTTGACGAAAAGTTAACCGATAGCGATATAACAAATTAATAGAAGCGAACGGCTCGGGAATTCTTGGTTTCC
>NZ_DQDX01000137.1:421-9547 GCF_003525665.1 Flavobacterium sp. | reverse complement strand
GAAAGGTTTTTTTATTTCCATTACAAACGAAGTTCACTGAACTCAAATGAAAATTAATATCATGTGAAGTAATCAGGGCTATATTTGAATTAGTATTGAAGAGAGTTCAAAATAGTAAAGACGTCTTTGAGAAATTAACTAACTTTAGTTTTACAAAATAGTTACATCTTAAACTTACCTTAAACTGAAATTTACCTTTTTTTGATGCATTGTAAATTTTCACTTAAAACGATTACAATTTCCTTGCAATAATTTTGGCTTCAAATAAAAAACTTAAAACAAATTATTATGAACCAGAATTATTTACAAAAAGTAATTGCACTAGCATTATTATCTGTGGCAACAATCAGCTGTCAAGATGACGAAGACGGAAAAAGCGTAAACCAAGACATCGATTTCTCTTACTCATCTTCTGTTCCACCATTAGCTATCGCAAAAGAAGGATTTGAAGATTTAGAAATTACATCTTTATTAAGTAGTCCAGACGTTTTACCACAATCGCCAGGTTTTGTATTTGGTGCACAACCAGATGGTGCAGGTTTCATGAAAAATCCAGCTGGTGAAGGTTATGTAATGATTACAAATCACGAAATTTTAAAATCGGTTTCAAGAGTTTACTTTGATAAAGCTTTAAAACCTGTAAAAGGTGAATATATTGTTGATGCAGTTGGTGGTTTAACTCGTTTATGCTCTGCAACTTTGGCAACGCCACAATTAAATGGTTTTGGCCCAATGTTTTTAACAGCTGGAGAAAGTGGTGAAGAAAGTATGGTTCACGGTATCGATCCATTCGGTCCAACTACAGATAAATCTAGAACAGACAGAGTTTTACCAGCATTAGGAAAAGCAAGTATGGAAAATGCTGTGCCACTTCCTAAAGCAGCTTATCCTGGAAAAACTGTAATTTTAATTGGTGAAGATCAATCTTACACAACCTCACACTCAAGTGCTGGACAAGTAATTATGTACATGAGCACAACTGTAGGTGATTTGTCTAACGGAAAATTATATGCATTAAAAAGAAACGATGGCAACCAAGTAGAAACTGCTATCAATATGGGAACTTCATTCGACGTTTCTTTTGTTGAAATTCCAAATGCTAAAAACTTAACTGGTGCTGCAATTAACACAGCTGTAAATTCGCTTGGAGCAATTCGTTTTTCTAGAGTTGAAGACGTAGATTACAGAAAAGGTTCTGCAAAAAACAACAGAGAAATCTATTTTACAGCTACTGGTCAAGCAAGTTCAAACATGCCAGTAGAAGGTTATACAATGTGGGGAAGAGTTTATAAATTAGTTTTAGACAACAACAACCCTTTAATTGGAAAACTAGAATTGGTTATCAATGGTGATGCAACTCCTGGAACTGGAATCATCAATCCAGATAACATTTGTGTAACAGAAAACTACGTTTACACACAAGAAGACGGAGATTCTTATTATACTGCTGCACAACACGATTCATACATTTGGCAATACAAAATTTCAACTAAAACAAATGTGCCTTGGTTAACAATGAACCACAAACGTACCGATGCTACTTGGAACAGTACTTACAATCAATCTGGTGAAATGCGTTTTGGAAGCTGGGAATATGGTGCAATGGAAGATATCTCTGATGTAATTGGAGTTCCAGGAACATTCTACGTTAACATTCACCCACATACTTGGCAAAAAAATGCATTTTTAAATGCTGACGGAAGCGGATTGAACACTAACAAAGAAGGTGGTCAAACGATAATTATTAGAAACGTTCAAAGATAATTTGATACTCAATACTTTAAAAGCAACCTGTAATGGGTTGCTTTTTCACTTTATATTAAATTCATAAAATGAAACTATTATTTCCAAAAATTGCACTACTACTTTTAACATTCCTTCTATTTGGATGTCAAAAAGAATACACACCAATCACAATTCAAGCCGAATTACTTTCTAATGTAGAAGAAGTTAGCAAGCAAGTAACTCAATTAAGCAACGTTGTTTCTTCAAAGAAAAGCCAAACCGAAATTCACAACGCGTTTTCTAAAACTCGAATAGCTTACAAAAAAATCGAATGGGCTGTAGAATATTTCACACCCGATCCTGCCCGATTTATAAATGGTCCAGCACTTGACGAACTAGAAGTAGAAGAAAATAAATTTTTGTCACCCAACGGATTTCAAGTCATTGAAGAATATATTTTTCCAAAATATGAAATTCAAAACAAAACCGAATTACTTAGAGAAATTGCAGTGCTTAAAGGAAATTTAGCACAAGTTCGCGAACATTTAAAAGCAATAACCATTTCACCCGATTATGTTTTGGACGCTTCAAAAATGGAAGTCTATCGCATTTTAACGCTAGGAATCACAGGCTTCGACTCGCCTGTTGCTCTACAATCCATTCCAGAAACTCAAGCTAGTTTATCATCTTTAAAAAGTTTGATATCTAAATTAAATACTACGAAATCAAAAACCGAAAATGAGATTACTTCATTAATTGACAAAGCGGTTGCGTTTTGCAAATCCAATTCCGATTTCAATGCTTTTGATAGAGCAACGTTCATTAAATCTTATCTCAACCCAATTAGCGAAAAGTTAGCACAATTTCAAAAAGACAATGCTATTCCGAATGTTGCAAAAAACAACGCCATCAACCCAAATGCAACTTCACTTTTTGCAAAAAATACGTTCAACGTAAATGCTTTTATTCCGTCTGATGAATATAAATATACAGCTGAAAAAGCAAAATTAGGCGAAATGTTATTCTACGACAATACATTATCCAAAGACCAAAACCGCAGTTGCGCTTCTTGCCACAATCCAGAAAAAGCCTTCACCGACGGATTAAAAACCAACCAATCACTTACGGGAACAAGCCTGCCAAGAAACACGCCAACTGTAACTTATGCATCGTTGCAAAACGCACAATTTTGGGACATGCGCCAAACCGATTTAGAAAAACAAAGCAAGGACGTGATTCAGAATAAAGAAGAAATGCATGGCGATTTAAAAAACAGTTTGCCAAAATTGATACAAAATCCAAAATATAAAATCCTAATTAACAAAGCATTTCCACAAAAAGCCGAACTACAAGAATGGCAACTCCAAAATGCAATTGCCAGTTACATTCGTTCGTTAAACAAATTCAACTCTAAATTTGACACGCATTTTCAAGGCACTTCCACTACACTTTCTAGCGAAGAACAACTTGGATTTAATCTTTTTGCAGGAAAAGCAAAATGCGCAACTTGTCATTTTATTCCGCTTTTTAACGGAACTGTTCCTCCTATTTACAAAAAAACCGAGCAGGAAGTTATTGGAACGCCACAAGTTAAAAATGGTAAAATCATCAGTCCCGATTTAGGAAGATTTACCCAATACAAAATGGCGCAACTCAAGCACGCTTTTAAAACTCCTACACTTAGAAATGTTGCTCAAACCGCGCCATACATGCACAATGGCGTTTTTACAACACTAGAAGAAGTAGTAGATTTTTACAATAAAGGCGGCGGAATTGGCACAGGAATTAACGTAGAAAACCAAACGTTACCAGCAGATGCACTGAATTTAACCGCAACCGAACAAAAAGCACTTGTTGCCTTCATGAAAACTCTTTCGGATAATAAAAATTAGAAACGAATGGCTTGGGAATTTTTGGTTTCCATATTCCTGCTATCCATTACAATAAAAAATGCCTTGAAACAATCAAGGCATTTTTTATTTTCATTGCTATCAGGGTTAATTAGTATTTGTATTGAATAGATGTCAAACTATTTAAGACACTTTTGTTTACACTAATTATTTTTTCTTGTTAAGGATAAAATCAATTTCACTTCTATTCTTAAAAATTTCCTTTGAAAGATAAATACTTATTCCGTTTTCCTGTTTTAAAAGAATTCCTTTTTGAGTTTCAATAAGATTTTTTAATCCATCCCAACTTATTTTTCCATTAGAAAATGGTCCAGAATGAACCATGTAATCCTCTGTAAATTCAACCTCAAAATTCTTTCCAACAATATTACTTTTCAACCGGTCATTAATCCATTTTCTCTTTTCAAAATAAAATTTCACCAACTCATAAATTCCAAGAAAAATAAAAATAAAAGGGATAAACTTAAGCTTCTCACTCTTAATTGTAAAATAAATGAACAATCCAAAAACTATCAACAACAAAGCAAAAATTGGTTCCCATTTTTTCAACTTATAAGTAGAAATCATTTCTTCATAAGCTTCTTTGTAATATTCTTTATTAGGTGTAAAATTAATTTTAAAATTCACTTTTACAATTTTTATACAAGTTAATAAGTTTTCTACTCCAAGCTCAACGTAATCTGTCCGTCATCATCCAATTCGGTTTGAATATCTTCAGAAACGCCATCTACTCCCGAAACTTCTGGTTCTTCTGGAACTTCTTCCACTGGTTCTTCGTATGGTAACGATTCTAAAAGATTTACTTGCTTTAGTTTATCAGTAGTCAATTGGTTACCCAAAGCTTTGATTCCTTTTACTGCAATAAATTGTTCTAAATCAATGGTTTGGTTATCTTTTTGAACGCCTTTTACTTTTGCAAAAACAATTTCAGCAACTGGTCGCCAATCGGTAGAAACAATTTCTAATTGTGATTTTTCGTGTTCGGTGATGAAAACTTCTTCTTTATTTTCGTTTTCGACCAAAAATCGTTTAATGAAATAGCGCTCTTTTTCTCCATCATAATAAATTGTAGAAATAGGTTTCTTCGGATTCCATTTTTCGAGCACAATCATATCTTCGTCAAAATGCGTAGTCAATTCTGGAATAATGGTTTTCAATTTTCCAGATTGATTGATTATTAACAAACGGTCGTTTGGTCGGAATTCACCTAACAACTCACCTCTTCCATCAACATTCAATCTTTGAACTGTATCATCAAACCAAACTTTTCTCGGACGCAAAGTAGAAATTCCTTTCTCCTTCAATTCGATTTTCTTGATTGGATATTTGGTAACTGTATTTCCACGAGAAGCACGACCTTTTATAGCAATATCGGTAAAATCTAAATCCCATTTTAGTTTTTTCACACTTCCAACTTGACGCAATAATATCGTTACAACCTCAGCTTCACCATTTGGATTTGCTGAGAAATATAATGTTTGCGAACCAGCTTTTTCTTGTGTTAAATCATAAAATTTATCACGAGTTACTCCCGAAACATTAAAACGTTTGATAAATGTAGAACCATTTTTGCCATCACGGTAAATCATGTTGTAAATGGTTCGTTTGTCATTTTTATCAAAAACAGCAATATGAATGATGTCTTTTCCAACAAATTTTTTGTCATCCACTTTGGCAATCATCATTTTTCCATCGCGTAAGAAAACAATAACATCATCGATATCAGAACAATCGGCAACATATTCGTCTTTTTTCAATCCTGTTCCAAAGAAACCTTCTTCTTTGTTAACATATAATTTTGTGTTTCTTAAAACCACTTTTGTAGCTTCAATATTTTCAAAACTTCTCAATTCCGTTTGACGTTCACGACCTTTTCCGTATTTCTCTTTCAAACGAGCAAAATAATCAATAGCAAAATCAATTAGATTATCTAAATGATGTTGCACTTCTTTCATTTCGTCTTCCAATTTGGCAATAAAATCATCCGCTTTATCCGAGTCAAATCGCGTAATACGAATCATCGGAATTTGCGTTAATTTTTGCAAATCTTCATCTTCAATTTCACGTACGAATGATTTTTTGAAAGGCTCAAAACGATCGTACATATATTTATAAAGCGCTTCTCTATCCGAATACAATTTGAAATCGATGTACATTTCTTCACGAATGAAAATCTTTTCTAAAGTCGAGAAATGCCATTTATTTTTAAGTTCTTCTAATTGAATTTCGAGTTCTTTCTTCAATAAATCAACCGTTCTTTCTGTCGAAATTTTCAACATATCAGATACTCCGATGAACAAAGGTTTGTTATCTTCAATCACACAGCCCAAAGGTGCCACAGATGTTTCGCACGCTGTGAAAGCATACAAAGCATCAATCGTTTTATCTGGAGAAACTCCTGGAAATAAATGAATTAGAATTTCAACTTCAGCAGCGGTGTTGTCTTCAATTTTCTTGATTTTGATTTTACCTTTTTCGTTGGCTTTCAAAATACTATCAATCAAGGTCGATGTATTGGTCGAAAACGGAATTTGGGTAATCACCAAAGTCTGTTTATCTAATTGCGAGATTTTGGCACGAACACGAACACGTCCGCCACGCAAACCATCGTTATAATTGGAAACATCGGCAATTCCAGCCGTTTGAAAATCTGGATATAATGTAAAAGGTTTTCCTTTTAAAATTTTAATCGAAGCGTCAATCAATTCGTTGAAATTGTGAGGCAATACTTTAGTCGAAAGTCCAACCGCAATTCCTTCTGCACCTTGAGCCAAAAGTAATGGAAACTTTACTGGAAGATTGTTTGGTTCAGCACGACGACCATCGTAAGAAACACCCCAATCGGTAATTTTTGGCGAATACAAAACTTCTAAAGCAAACTTTGACAAACGTGCTTCAATATATCTCGAAGCCGCAGCGCTATCTCCGGTTAGAATATTTCCCCAGTTTCCTTGACAATCAATCAACAACTCTTTCTGACCAATTTGTACCATGGCATCACCAATACTCGCATCACCGTGAGGATGATACTGCATTGTGTGTCCTACGACATTCGCAACTTTGTTATAACGACCATCATCCAACTCTTTCAAGGAGTGCATAATACGACGTTGCACTGGTTTGAAACCATCTTCAATCGCAGGTACGGCACGCTCGAGAATTACATAGGAAGCGTAATCCAAAAACCAATCTTTGTACATTCCTGTAACTTTGGTGATGGTATCTTCTGGATTCTCGTCGTTTTCGTAAAAGTGATTTTTGCCTGTAGAAACTATGTCCTCAAAGCCTTCGTCAGCAATTTCGTCGTTGGTAGATTCTTCTAACTCGTCGTTAGTTTCTTCTTCGTTAATGTTATCTTCTTCTTCGTCTTTCATTTATGCTGAATTTATTTCAGTATCTGTTTAAATTAACTTCTATTTACTATTAATTAATTTTATTAAATCTTCTTTACTTGGTAAAATTGTTTTGTACTTACTTGCAAAAATTTGTTCGTTATTATCTGGTAATGTGTATTCTACTACCAAATCACTTTTATTTTGACAAAGTACAATTCCGATGGTTTTGTTTTCTCCTTCGAGGCGCATTTCTCTATCATAATAGTTGACATACATTTGCATTTGACCTAAATCTTGATGTTTCAATTCGCCAATTTTTAAATCTATTAAAACAAAACTTCTTAAAACTCTATTGTAAAATACTAAATCAATATAGAAATGTTTATCATCAAATGTAATTCGTTTTTGACGCGCGACAAAGGCAAAACCTTCACCTAATTCTAATAGAAAATGTTCTAATTTATTGATTATTTCTTGCTCTAATTCGGATTCAGAATAATTATGTAATTCTGGTAATCCTAAGAATTCTAAAATATAAGGATCTTTTATAATGTCTTTTGGTTTTTCAATAATTTGACCTTCTTCTGATAATTTTAAAACACCTTCTTTATCTCTACTTAAAGCCAATCGTGTATATAAAGCAGAATCATATTGACGTTTTAATTCACGTACACTCCAATTGTGTTTCTCTGATTCAATTTCGTAGAAACTTCTTTCTTTTTCATCATCAATTCTCATTAGAAAAGTATAATGTGACCAAGTAAGTTTAAAAAAAGATATAAGTGTTTGAAAATCAATATTTTTGAATTCCGTAGACAGTGACTGCGTTTTTTGCGAATCCGATTCCGTAGACAGTGTCTGTGGAATTTGAATATTTAATATCCTTAAGAGCATAGTCGAATTTGAATAAATCAAATAAAATTTTCTAATTTGCTCTAAACTACTTAACGAAAACCCTTTCCCAAACTCCTTTGTCAATTGTTGAGAAAGTCCTTTTAGGATTTGCTTTCCGTATTCGGCGCGTTCTTTTCCGTTTTGTTCCTCTTCGACAATCATTCTTCCAATTTCGAAATACGTGTAGGTCATTGTTGAATTTACCGTACGCAAAACTTGTTGTTGTGCATTTTGCAATAACACAACTACTTGTTGGAATAACTCTTTATTTTGAAGTTCTTTTGACAAAATTCTAACTTTATTTCTCCACCAATTCCTTATCCAATTCCACTTTCAAATTATTGATAATAAAAATCTGTCTATCTGGTGTATTTTTACCCATATAGAATTCTAACAACGTTTCTATTGATGTGGCTTTATCTAACATCACAGGATCTAATCGAATGCTTTCTCCAATGAAATGTTTGAACTCATCAGGCGAAATTTCTCCTAATCCTTTGAATCGCGTTATTTCTGGTTTTGGTTTTAGCTTTTCAATGGCATCTCTTCGTTCTTCGTCTGAATAGCAATAGATGGTTTCTTTTTTGTTTCGCACACGGAATAATGGCGTTTGCAAAATATACAAATGTCCTTCTTTGATCATTTCTGGGAAAAATTGAAGGAAAAACGTAATCAACAACAAACGAATGTGCATTCCGTCGACATCGGCATCGGTGGCAATTACTATATTGTTGTAACGTAAATCTTCGATGCTTTCTTCAATGTCTAATGCTGCTTGAAGCAAATTAAATTCTTCGTTTTCGTACACAATTTTCTTCGACATTCCATAAGAATTCAAAGGCTTACCACGTAAACTAAAAACGGCTTGTGTATTCACATCACGGCTTTTGGTAATCGAACCCGAAGCCGAATCTCCTTCGGTAATAAAAAGCGTACTTTCTAAACTTCTTGGATTTTTTGCATCGGTTAAATGCACACGACAATCACGTAATTTTTTATTGTGTAAACTTGCTTTTTTTGCTCTGTCTTTGGCTAATTTTCTAATTCCTGAAAGTTCTTTACGTTCGCGTTCGGCTTGCAAAATCTTACGCAAAAGCAAATCGGCAACTTCCGGATTTTTATGTAAAAAATTATCTAATTTGGTTGTAATAAAATCGTGAATAAACGTTCGAACCGTCGGACCATTCGGACCAACATCGTTAGAACCCAATTTGGTTTTGGTTTGCGATTCGAAAACAGGTTCTTCCACTTTAATGGAACGT
>NZ_DQDX01000137.1:0-333 GCF_003525665.1 Flavobacterium sp. | reverse complement strand
GTGTTCCACTTTAATGGAAACCGCCGAAACGATGGATTTACGAATATCTGAAGCTTCAAAACCTTTGTTATAATATTCACGAATGGTTTTTACAATAGCTTCACGAAAAGCGTTTAAGTGCGTTCCACCTTGTGTTGTATTTTGTCCGTTTACGAACGAATGGTACTCTTCGGAATATTGTGATTTACTGTGCGTTAGTGCAATTTCAATATCATCACCTTCTAAGTGAATGATTGGATATTGCATGTCTTCTTCGGTAATTGTTTCTTCTAATAAATCTTTTAAACCAAATTCTGAAAGGTATTTTTCTCCGTTGTAATATATCTGTCTCTT
>NZ_DQDX01000134.1:3275-8712 GCF_003525665.1 Flavobacterium sp. | reverse complement strand
CAAAAATATAACTTAATTGAATTTAGAATTTAATATAAAAACAAACTTAAATCTTGATATTTAAATAAATCTTGAAATCTAAATTAAAATAATATCAATCTAAATAAAAAGAAACAAAATAAAAATAATATGAAAAGTATTTGGATAACAAATTACGAAAATAACGAAATCAAAGTTGTAAACACGTGGTTTAACGGCGAATTTTTATACGTAAATGATATTTTACAAGACAAAACATTTGGTGCAATTTCTACCAAATTAACAGGTCATTTAATAAATCAGAAAAATGAAAGAGAAAATATTAAAGTTAATCTTGGAGGATTTTTCAAAGTAAATTGTCAACTATTTATTAATGATAAAAAAGTAGAGGCTAAAAAAGTAAAATAACCTCTGCCAAACTGCCAAAACCATTTTTAAGTGCATTTGAAATCATCAACTACTTAAAAATCATTATACGGCATCAGCAGCAAAAAACAGATCAAACTACTTTCTACACCAATAAAAAAACTTCCAAAATAATTTATTCTGGAAGTTTCTTTATTTATAAACCTTTTAATAGCTGCAAGTAGCCATTCACCGCTCACTAATTCCCTTTCTTCAAGAAATCAATCAAACCTTTAAAGTACGTTTCTTGATCATCATAAAGCGACATGTGACTTCCGTTGGCGCAATATAAGTAGCTTCCGTTTTTGAATTGCGTTGCCATCCATTTCATGTATTCGGGATCCATTGTGTCGTATTTTGCTCCAATCACTAAAGTCGGAACTGTAATACTTGGTAATTCTTTAGAAACATCCCAATTGGTTAATTTACCCGAAATTCCCAACTCACTTGGACCTTGCATTGTAATATATAATGACGAATTTAATCTTCCCATCGAACGATTTACAGGTTCTGGCCATTCGGCAACAGGCATTCTAAGGATGTGTTTGTTGTAAAAGTTCTCCATCAACAATCCCATGTATTGCGGATTGGTGTAATCCTTTTTAGCTTCCAAATCCTTAACCGTTTTTAGGACATCTTGTGGCATTTGCTTTGCTAAAACTTTAGAATATTCGCCATATTTAGGACAACTTGCCATCATATTAGAAACTATTAATCCTTTTAAATTATCTTGGTATTTCAACGCATATTGCATTCCTAAAATCCCGCCCCAAGAATGACCTAATAAGTAAAAATTGTCTTTAGTAAGGTTTAATGCTTTTCTAACTTGCTCTACTTCTTCTACATATCGAGGTAAATCCCACATTGTAGTATCGTTTGGATTATCAGAAAAACCAGTTCCTAATTGGTCGTAATAGATAAATTCGATGCCTTCTTTTGGCAAGAAACTTTCCATCGCTTCAAAATATTCGTGCGACATTCCTGGTCCGCCATTAAGCAACAATAACTTAATCTTCGGATTGTTTCCGATGCGTTTTGTCCAAACATTAAACTTTCCTTTTGGCGTTGCAATCGAAATCATTTTAACACCACCATTCTTTACTCCTTTTGTATCATCTGCAAAATAAGTCGCTACTTCTTGCTCCTTTTTACATGAAAAAAGAGTCGTAATAATTAAAAGAACTATAATTTTTAGTTTCATATGCTTGGTTGGTTTTTGGTTATATTCTGTTGTAATACATTGCTTTTACAATTCCGTCTGACAATCCAATCTTTGGAACATAAATTTGTCGTGCGCCACTCCATTTCATAGCATTAAGATAAATTCGAGTTGCCGGAATAATTACGTCGGCACGGTCAGTATTCAATCCTATTTCTGAAATTCGTTGTTCGTACGTAAGCGAACTTAAATATTGGTATTGCGAATTTAGATATAAGAACGACAAGGGTTTGTCTTGTTGTTTTCCTGATAATTTAAATAATTTATTGATGTTTCCACCAGATCCAATTAAGGTAATATTTTCGAATGGTTCGCATGTGGTTTTAATCCATTTTTCTATTTCGAGCCACACAATATCGTTTACCATATCATTTAAAAGTCGGACAGTTCCGTTTTTGAACGATTTGGATGCTACAATTTTTCCATTATCGAATAAAGAAAATTCGGTGCTTCCGCCGCCAACATCTACATATAAATACGTTTTATCGATTGTCAACAAAGTATTTAAATCAGAAGAAGCGATGATTGCAGCTTCCACCTTTCCATCAATAATATCAATATCAATCTGCGATTTTTCGCGGATGATTTCTGCAACTTCTTTACCATTGTAAGCTTCACGCATTGCCGATGTAGCGCAAGCCTTATATCTTTCTATTTTGTAAACTTTCATTAACAATCGAAAAGCTTCCATAGCGTCAACCATTCGATCTATATTTTCTTGCGATATTTCGCCAACTGTAAACGCATCTTGACCCAAACGAATTGGCACACGAATAAGCGCCGATTTATTAAATTGCGTTTCTTTTCCTTCTTGTTCTACTACGTTTGTAATAAGCAATCTCATGGCATTTGAACCAATATCAATCGCGGCGTATTTTTTTATTGAAATCATTAATTGTACTTATTTGGTGCTAATTTAGGTATTTAAATTTTCGTCTTGTTGGTTTTTATAATAGTTGTAAGTTTCATGTTGCGCTCTAAAAACAACTTCGTTTTCCTTGCGAACTCTATATTTATTATCCAGTTTTTCCGAATGAAATCTGGCTTTTACATTTCCTTTCCAACCTACTTCAAAGGTATCGATTAATTGCTTCTTGATATCATCTTGATAAATTGGGCAGGTTACTTCTACTCGACCATCGAGATTACGAGTCATAAAATCGGCCGATGAAATAAATACATCTGGATTATCATCATTGCAAAAAATGAAAACTCGTGTATGTTCAAGATAATTATCTACAATACTAATGGCTTCAATGTTTTCACTCATGCCTTTAATTCCCGGAATAAGCGAACAGATTCCACGAATTTGCAATTTCATTTTTACACCTGCATTACTTGCTTCGTATAATTTATCAATCATTTCAAAATCAGACAAACTATTCATTTTCAAATTGATATAAGCTGGTCGTCCTGCGTTGGCATTGTGAATTTCTCTGTCTATTAATTTATAAAACTTAGAACGAGAATAATGTGGCGAAACAATTAAATGCTTGTATCGGTGCAATCTATAGTTGATATCAAAGAAATCGAAAATTTTAGAAACGTCTTTTAATATTTGCTGATGACTGGTTAACAAAGTTACATCGGTATACACTTTTGCTGTAGATTCGTTGAAATTTCCAGTTGAAATAAATCCGTAGCGTTTATTTTTTCCGTCTTCCAATCGGTCAATAACACAAATTTTACTGTGTACTTTTAATCCTTTTATACCAAATATTAATTCGATTCCTTCTTGTTGCATTTGCTCTGCGTAGGAAATATTACTGGCTTCATCGAAACGTGCTTGAAGTTCGATTTGAACTACAACTCGCTTTCCGTTTTTGGCAGCATTGATTAGCGAACTAATGATTTGAGAGTTTTTCGCCAATCGATACAACGTAATTTTGATAGACGACACTTTTGGATCTAACGCTGCTTCACGCAAAAATTTGATTAGATATGAAAACGATTGATAGGGTGCAAAAATCAAATAATCTTTTATAGCAATTCGGCTTAAAATACTACCTTCAAACGATAATCCTTCTACAGGAAGTGGCTTTTTTTGTTGGTACAATAAGTCAAATCTACCAAGGTTTGGGAAATCCATGTAATCGCGTCGGTTGTGATATCGTCCACCAGGAATGATACTATCGGTCGATTCGATTTTCATTCTGTTTAAGAAAAATTTCAGCGTATCTTTATCAATTTCAGTATCATAAACAAAACGCACTGGCTCGCCTATTCTACGTTCTTTAACTGAAGTAGCGATTTTTTGTAACATACTCTTGCTCATATCGCTATCAATATCCAATTGCGCGTCACGAGTAATTTTTATCATGTGAGCCGAAATACTTTCGTAATCAAAAATATTGAAGATGTTATTTAAATTATATCTAATGACATCGTCGAGAAGCATAATATATTTTTTACCATCAATTTCTGGAAGGACAACAATTCTATTGATCGTTTTTGGAATTTCGATAATAGCGTACCTTATCTCTTTTTTTGGTTTTACCAATCCAAGAACCTTGGGTTTTGCATCGGTTTTCATGACCAATTTTATCGCTAAATAACCAGCAGTATCTTTTAATAGTGGAAATTCGGCAAGGTCATTTAAGATAATTGTTACCAACTCTGGACTTACTTTTTGAATAAATAAATCATGAACAAAAAGCTGATGTTCTTGACAAAGTTGATTTTCATTTACGGTAAATATATTTTCTTTTTCAAGCTGTTTTTCAATAACGCTTAAAACTTTCAAACTCTCAGCTTGTTGTTTAATCACAATTTCTGTGATGTCTTTTACTAATTGTTGTGCAGTAATTCCACCAAGAATTTTTTCGCCAGTTGCACCAGACAAACTCAATCGTCTAATAGCAGCAAATCGAACTCGGAAGAATTCATCTAAATTATTTGAAAAAATACCTAAAAAACGAAGTCGGTCTAGCAACGGAACATTTTCGTCTGCGGCTTCTTGTAATACTCTGGCGTTGAAGGTTAACCAACTTTTTTCTCTATCTATATACCTGTACTTTTTGTCTGGACTCATAACTAAATATCTCGTGGAACTATAATTTCAATGGTTTTTCCTTTATTGATTTTTGACCAAGAATCGGTATCAAAATTAATTGTTACAAATCCTGCGGTTGGCACATTATCAATAAAAACATCCCCAAATTTATTAACAAAATCTGTAATTGCGTTATTATGACCAAAAAGAATTAGATTATTACAGTCATTTTGGCAAGATTTAACAATTTGTTCAAGTTGATTGGAATCAAAAGTGTACAAATCATTTACAATTTCAATTTTACTCACACTCCATCCCCAATTTTCTAGAAACAGTATTGCAGTTTTGTGAGCTCTTTTTGCATAACTAGACCAAACTATTGCCTCTGGATTTACCCTATTTTTTGTAAATAAAGCAACTTTTCTAGCTTTTAGTTTTCCTTTAGGCGATAAATCTCTTTTTGAGTCAGTTACAGGATCATCCCAACTTGATTTTGAATGCCTGATAAGAGTCAATGCTTTCATTTTTTTGTAATATTTTTCATATATTATTTAATCAAAATAGCATTTTAACTGCTATTTTATGCACTTTATCGATTTTTTTCTTGTCAGATTAAAAAATGCGATTTAAATTCGAATAATTTTAAGTGATAAAATAAAAAAATGCATGTATTGAAAAGCGAAAATATTTTATAATAAACACATTTACAAAAAAGACGAATAAATTCTACGTAAATGTAGAATAAACTCAATAGAAGCATCTGTTTGCCGAAAATAAATTCAAAAAAATGTACTTTATCGAGTTTTATTGCTATTAGTAGATTATATAAACATAGAAAGCAC
>NZ_DQDX01000134.1:310-3072 GCF_003525665.1 Flavobacterium sp. | reverse complement strand
AATAATAAGCTGACAACAATAAAATAGAAAATATATGAAAAATTTAGTACTTGTTGATTGTAAAAAAACGAATTCATTTAAAAATTTGAAAAGTTTAGATGGAAGAAATTTTATACTAACAATTCTGCTTTTTATTGCTACTGTTGTAAGTGGTTACTCCCAAAACAGTAGAGTGATTGACGTTAATGATTTTCTAAAAAATTCAAATACTGAAGCAACTAAATTAAAAGGCTATTTAACAAACCTAAATCCGTCCGTTTACGTATTTAATGGAGCAATTACAAAGAAAACCGAGAAATCTTTATGTCTTTTTACTGACGTTAAATCTGTTAGATCTATAAACACAATTGGTGTAGATACGAAATCTATTGAATATGTATCGATAAAAATTAATTCAAAAAACGAAATTGTTTCACCTATCGACCTTAGTTTTTTTAGTCAATTTCCAAACTTAAAATACATTGTATTAGAGTTTGAATTTGAAGTGAGTCAATCGGAAGCTCAAAAGTCTATTAGTAAAGCAAGCGAAAATCAATCGGTTTTATATAAAGTTGAAATACAATCATAAACGAAATAATTAAAAAGATGATTGTTAAAATATTAAAGTACATTTTTATGAAAAATACTTACTCGAATTCCAAGTCAATATCAAAATCTAGCTTATTAATAGCTACTTTTTTGATGTTACTTTGTAATATAACTTCTTTATATGGACAAGTTAGAGTTCCTTTTACACAAAGAACATCTGTGTATTCTCCTAATAAGAAAATATACAACATAAAAGGTGATTTTACGATGATTGGTAATACTAATTTAACGTTAGTAAATTATGGTGACAATAATGGAAATAATAACCAAATGCAATATGTTGATATTGATGGAGATTCAAATACATTTAACTCATCATCAGCAAATTTGACATTGTCTTTAGAAAACGGAGCTGTTCCATCTTGTTCAAATATTGTTTATGCTGGTTTGTATTGGACTGGACGATCATCAGATTCTAACCCAAGTAACAACGTATTCACGGTTACAAAAAATAATGTGACCAAAACATTTAACAAGCGAGTTATTTCTTTAAAAGGACCTCAATCCGCAACATATACACAATTTACCGCTGCTCCAACAGATATCTATTACCCTACAACAAATGATGGTTTTATGTATTCTGCTCAAGTAGAGGTTACTGATTATGTTAGAGCTAATGGTGTTGGTAATTATTTTGCCGCAGATATTGCTTTAGTAGAAGGATCTGGTGGTGGAACAGGTTATTATGGCGGTTGGGGATTAATTGTAGTATATGAAAACTCCAAAATGAAATGGAGAGACGTTACAATTTTTGATGGTCACTCTTATGTTGCAGGTGGTGTAACTGCCGATTTTGAAATTCCCGTTTCTGGATTTAATACTGCACAAGCTGGAGCAATTAATATGAAGCTTGGATTGATGGCTGGTGAAGGAGACCGAAATATTGCAGGTGACTTTTTCCAAATAAGAAATTATACTGATACTAACTGGATTACCCTAAACCATGCGGGAAATTCAACTACCAACTTCTTTAATTCATCAATTTTTACTGGAGGAAATACAAGAAATCCTAATTTACTAAATAACACAGGTTTGGACATAAGTATGTTCAATATTCCAAATAATGGAAATAGTATTATTACTAATGGCCAAACTTCAACAAAATTTAGATATGGGACAACCCAAGATACATTTATTATTTTTGGCATTGCTATGTCTGTTGACGCCTATGTTCCTGATGATGAAGGAGTTTTAGTTGCAACTGCTATTAATAATGTGCCAATTACAAATCCAACATATACAACATTACCTGGTGATGAAGTATCATTTAATTTAGGAGTTAAAAATCTTGGTACAGAAGCAATTAACAACTATAAAATAGTAATCCCAATACCATTTAATGCAACTTATGTTCCTGGTTCTGCTGTTGGTACTCCGCTTTTTTCTCCTCTTCCAACTCCAAATAACGTATTTTTTGATGCAACTTTAGGTGCTACAGGTTCAATAGTGTGGGATTTTGGTACTTTACCTTTGCCTGCAAATCCTGATACTTTATTGGCTACATTAACATTTAAGTTAAAAACTACGACCGATTGTGCAATTTTAAGAAACTTAGCGTGCGGTGATAAAGTAAATTTAAATGGTTATACATATGGTTTTGGAGCAGTAACAAACATTCCTGTAGCTAGTAGTCCTTTTATTCAAGGATATCAGCAAAATGGAAATTGTATTGGTGAGCCAATTCCTCAACCATTAGCAATTAAAATAAATGGAACTGATTATGTAAATCAAAACTGTTTGAATCAACCATTGGTAAGAAATTTTTCATACTGTACTTCAAGCACAACAGTAGCTGTTTCAGAAATTGCATCTAATTTCCCACTTGGTTCGACTTTTTATAATGAGTTTCCAATTACGCCAACGTCAATTCAGTATACTGCTACAACACCATTTCCGATCTCATCAGGAACTACAACAACTTTTCATGCTATACCGCCATTTACGACCAATTGTTCTTTCCCTTTTACACTTACAAAATGTGGTGTAATTGTAGCAAATAATGATACTGGAGTTTCTGTAAATGGATTTACCGGAGGAACTTCATTTACAAACGTTCTTGTAAATGATACTTTAAACGGAAATCCTGTTGTTGCGTCTCAAGTAAACACAACCTTTGTTTCTTCAACTAATCCTGGTGTTACTTTATCAGGTACTAATGTTGTAGTTGCGCCTGG
>NZ_DQDX01000134.1:0-196 GCF_003525665.1 Flavobacterium sp. | reverse complement strand
TTGTGGTTGCGCCTGGTACACCTGCTGGAAATTATACTTTAACATACAAAATATGTGAAATTGCAAGTCCATCAAATTGTGATCCTGCGACCGTAACGGTTAGTGTAACAAACCCAGTAATTAATGCTGTAAATGATACTGGTACTTCTGTAAACGGATTTACTGGTGGAACTGCTTTCACTAATGTACTTACTAA
>NZ_DQDX01000055.1:7540-16717 GCF_003525665.1 Flavobacterium sp. | reverse complement strand
AACCATTAAACAGTTCTAAAGACGATTTTGGATATTTAATTGATGCTAAATCTAGAATTGGTTATGTAACTTCTAATAGAGATGGCGGTCAAGGTAGCGATGACATCTACAGATTTCAAGAAACTAAAAAGTTAGAATGCGAGCAATTATTAGCTGGTGTTGTAACTGATCAAGAAACTGGTGTAGTTATTGCAAATTCTAAAGTTACACTGGAAGATCAAAATCATAAATTTATCAAAGAATTAATTACTGATTCTGAAGGTAAATTCGATTTCGGAATGGTAGCTTGTGGAACTAAATTTTATTTAATTACACAACGACCAGAATACACTACCAAAGAAACTGCAACTATAACAGCAGAAGAAACTGGAAAAACATTTGTTCCAATTGAACTTGAAAAGGCTGTTAAAAAAGTTACTGTTGGTGACGATGTTGCCAAAGCATTCGGAATCAAAATTATTTATTTCGACCTAGACAAATCATTTATTCGTCCAGATGCAGCATTCGAATTATCTAAAATTTTAGATTTAATGAATGAAAACCCAACGATGGAAATCGATGTTCGTTCGCATACTGATTGTCGTCAAACTGCTGCATACAACGCTGCATTGTCAGACAGAAGAGCAAAATCAACAATTGCTTGGTTAGTGTCTAAAGGAATTGCAAAATCAAGATTAACAGGAAAAGGATATGGTGAATCGCAACTAGTAAACGATTGCGGATGTGAACCTACAAACAAATCAAATTGTAGCGAAGAACAACACCAAGCCAATAGAAGATCTGAATTTATTATTACGAAATTGTAATTATAAATATTATTTAAACCCCGGAAAGCACTCAACATTTGTTGGGTGTTTTTTTTTATATAAAGATTAAAATTATCAATAAAACTCAAGCGAAACCTTTAACAAATTCTTCTTAACAGTCTATCTAAAAATAACGCACAAAATCGTACTTTTGCGTTTTCACTAAAATTATGCTAGAAAACGAAAATACGATTGAAGTAATTGGTGCTCGAGTTCACAATCTCAAAAACATTGATATCACAA
This sequence comes from Flavobacterium sp., assembly GCF_003525665.1. Classification (GTDB taxonomy): domain Bacteria; phylum Bacteroidota; class Bacteroidia; order Flavobacteriales; family Flavobacteriaceae; genus Flavobacterium. The sequence continues at coordinate 15,668 of NZ_DQDX01000055.1, read as the reverse complement.
TTCCAAGAGAACAACTAGTAGTAATTACTGGACTTTCTGGATCTGGCAAATCATCGTTGGCGTTTGATACAATTTATGCCGAAGGTCAACGACGTTACATAGAAACTTTCTCTGCCTATGCACGTCAGTTTCTTGGAGGTTTGGAACGTCCAGATGTTGATAAAATTGACGGACTTTCGCCTGTAATTGCTATCGAACAAAAAACTACTAGCAAATCTCCTCGATCAACCGTTGGAACCATTACAGAAATATACGATTTTCTACGTTTGTTATACGCTCGTGCAGGCGACGCTTTTAGTTACAACACTGGCGAAAAGATGGTTTCGTATTCTGATGAGCAAATCAAGGAATTGATTAAAGAAAATTTTATCGGAAAACGAATTAATGTTTTAGCTCCAATTATCCGAGCTAGAAAAGGTCATTATGCCGAATTATTTCAGCAAATAGCCAAACAAGGTTTTGTAAAAGTTAGAGTGAACGGTGAGATAAAAGACATCACAACCGGAATGAAACTCGACCGATACAAAACACACGATATCGAAATTGTAATTGATCGATTGCAAGTAGAAAATGATGATGATACCGACAAACGTTTATCTGAAAGTATCAAAACCGCAATGTATCATGGCGAAGATGTGATGATGGTAATTGAACATGAAAGTGATGATGTACGCTTTTTTAGTAGAACGTTAATGTGTCCTACAACTGGAATCTCCTATCAAAATCCAGAACCCAATTTGTTCTCATTCAATTCACCAAAAGGTGCTTGCGAACATTGTAATGGTTTAGGAATTATAAACGAAATCAACAGAAATAAAATAATTCCAAATCCAAAATTGTCCATTAATAAAGGTGGCCTTGCTCCTCTTGGCGAATCTAAAAGTTCTTGGATGTTCAAGCAATTGGAAATTATTGGAGAAAAATATAATTTCAAATTAACCGATGCCATCGAAACCATTTCTGAAGAAGCAATGGAAATGATTTTGAACGGTGGAAACGAAAAATTCTCGGTAGTTTCAAAAACCGCTGGTGTCACCAAAGATTATAAAATCGATTTTGAAGGTATTTCTAAATTCATTAAAAATCAATTTGATCAAAGCAATTCGACTTCAATAAAACGATGGGCGAAAGAATTTATGGACGAAATAAATTGTCCCGAATGTCATGGTTCTCGATTGAAAAAAGAATCGCTTTTCTTTAAAATTGAAGATAAAAATATAGCCGAATTATCTGCAATGGATATTTCTGAACTAACCGAATGGTTTCAAAATTTACCTCCAAAATTATCAGAAAAACAAAAAACAATTGCCACTGAAATTCTAAAAGAAATTAACGACCGACTGAAATTTTTATTAGATGTTGGACTAAATTATTTATCATTAAATAGAAGTTCCAAATCACTTTCGGGTGGCGAAGCACAACGTATTAGATTGGCAACTCAAATTGGTTCGCAACTAGTTGGAGTACTTTATATTTTGGACGAACCAAGTATCGGTTTGCACCAACGCGACAACGAACGATTGATTAATTCACTAAAAAATCTACGTGATATTGGCAACTCGGTTTTAGTCGTTGAACACGATAAAGACATGATTGAATGTGCCGATTATGTAATTGATATTGGTCCGAAAGCAGGGAAATATGGCGGTGAAATTATTAGTAAAGGAACACCTGCAGAGTTATTAAAAGAACATACGTTAACTGCACAATATTTGAACGGCGAATTAAAAATCGAAGTTCCTAAAAAGCGTCGTGACGGTAATGGAAAATCAATTAAATTATCTGGTGCAAGCGGAAATAATCTAAAAAATGTAACCGTTGAATTTCCATTAGGAAAACTAATTTGTGTAACCGGAGTTTCTGGAAGTGGCAAATCGACTTTAATAAATGAAACGCTCTACCCTATTTTAAACGCTCATATTTACAATGGTGTAAAAAAGCCACAACCTTATAAAAAAATTGAAGGATTAGAACACATCGATAAAGTTATCGATATCGATCAAAGTCCGATTGGAAGAACTCCGCGTTCAAATCCTGCGACTTATACCGATGTTTTTTCAGAAGTTAGATCGTTGTTTACAATGACTCCAGAAGCGATGATTCGTGGTTACAAAGCAGGACGATTTAGTTTTAATGTTGCTGGCGGAAGATGTGAAACCTGTGAAGGTTCTGGTGTTCGAACGATCGAAATGAGTTTTTTACCCGATGTGTACGTCGAATGCGAAACTTGCATGGGAAAACGTTTCAACAGAGAAACATTAGAAATTAGATACAAAGGAAAATCAATTTCGGATGTATTGAACATGACGGTTGACGAAGCCGTAGATTTCTTTGAAATGATTCCGAAGATTTATCGAAAAGTGAAAACAATTCAAGATGTCGGATTAGGATATATTACGCTTGGTCAACAAAGTACCACACTTTCTGGTGGTGAAGCACAACGTATAAAATTGGCAGCCGAATTATCTAAAAAAGATACCGGAAACACCTTTTATATCATGGACGAACCTACAACTGGTTTGCACTTTGAAGACATTCGTGTGTTAATGGACGTAATTCAAAAGTTGGTTGATAAAGGTAATACGGTATTAATTATCGAACATAATTTAGATGTAATAAAACTAGCCGATTACATTATTGATGTTGGGATGGAAGGCGGAAAAGGCGGCGGAGAAATTCTATGCAAAGGAACTCCAGAAGAAATTGTGAAAAATAAAAAAAGCTATACTGCGCAGTTTTTAAAGAAAGAACTAATTTAGCAAGCTGAAAAAAATTAAAAACAAAAATAGATATGTCAAATAACGAATACAACAACGAAGACGATAAAATTCAGGATAAATTAACGCAAAAAACTTGGAACGAAATTAGAACCAACGATTCTTGGGCGATTTTCAAAATCATGTCTGAGTTTGTAAATGGTTACGAATCTATGGCTAGAATTGGTCCATGCGTTTCCATTTTTGGATCGGCGAGAACAAAACCTGACAATAAATATTATTTGCTTGCCGAAAGTATTGCCTACAAAATCAGTAAAGCCGGATATGGAGTTATCACTGGTGGTGGACCAGGAATTATGGAAGCTGGAAACAAAGGCGCGCATCGTGGCGAAGGAACTTCTGTTGGTTTAAATATTGAATTGCCATTCGAACAACATTACAATCCGTACATCGATAAAGATAAAAACTTGAATTTTGACTACTTCTTTGTTCGAAAAGTAATGTTTGTAAAATATTCTCAAGGATTTGTAGTTATGCCTGGCGGATTTGGAACTTTAGACGAAATGTTTGAAGCAATCACATTAATTCAAACTAAGAAAATCGGGAAATTTCCAATTATCTTAGTTGGTTCAAGTTATTGGTCTGGATTGATGGATTGGGTTAAAACTGTTATGATTGAAGAGCATAAAAACGCCAATATCGAAGATTTAAATTTGATTAAAATTGTCGATACCGAAGACGAAGTAGTAGCAGAATTAGATCGATTCTATAAAAAATACAATTTAAGTCCGAACTTCTAACTGAAATTCAAAACTATAAAATTCCAAATTCCAATTAGTATCTTTGGGGTTTGGAATTTGATTTTTGAAAATTCGTATTGCTATGTTTTTTAACTCCTTACATTTCGCCATTTTCCTTCCAATCGTTTTTATTATGTATTGGTTTGTTGGTCATAAATCTAAAATCAATCAGAACTATATATTAATTTTAGCGAGTTATTATTTCTACTCTTGCTGGGATTGGCGCTTTCTTTTTCTTTTGGTTTTTTCTACTTTATTGGATTATGTTTCGGCGATGAAAATCGAACAAAGTAAAACCCAATCAGAACGAAAATTATGGCTGTGGATTTGCATCTCCATCAATTTAGGATTTCTAGGAATATTTAAATACTACAACTTTTTTGCAGCTTCTTTTGCCGAATTAGTGCAATCGTTTGGCATGACGGCAAGTCCAATTTTACTGAAATTAATTCTTCCTGTTGGAATATCCTTTTACACGTTTCATGGTTTATCCTACATCATCGACATTTATTATGGCAGAATAAAATCGGAGAAAAATTTCGTCGATTATTCGCTGTTTGTAAGCTATTTTCCGCTATTAGTTGCTGGACCAATTGAACGTGCCACTCACCTATTACCACAAATAAAAGTTAGAAGAAAATTCAATTTCAATAAAGCCAAAGAAGGAATTTATCAAATAGTTTGGGGTTTGGTAAAGAAAGTAGTCATCGCCGATTCGTGTGCTATTTACGCCAACGAAATTTTCGATAACTATCAAAATGCGAATTCATTATCATTGGTTTTAGGTGCGGTTTATTTTGCATTTCAAATTTATGGTGACTTTTCAGGTTATTCTGATATTGCTTTGGGAACCTCAAAACTTTTCGGAATTGACCTTCTAAAAAACTTCAATTATCCTTATTTTTCACGAGATATTGCTGAGTTTTGGCGCAAATGGCACATTTCGCTTTCATCCTGGTTTCGCGATTATTTATACATTCCGCTTGGAGGAAGCAAAGGCAATAAACTGTTTCAAGTTAGAAACACGTTCATTATCTTTTTAGTAAGTGGTTTTTGGCACGGAGCAAACATGACTTATGTAGCTTGGGGTTTTATCAACGCGCTGTATTTTCTACCGCTTTTGTTATTAAACAGAAACCGAAAAAATGTAGATGATTTCACCTTAGGCATTAATTTTGAATCAGTAAGAACGCTTTTAAATATTCTAATGACGTTTTCCATAACGTGTTTTGCTTGGATATTTTTTAGATCCAAAACCATAACCGATGCTATAAATTACATCACAAGAATGTTTGAAAACTTAGATTTTTCATCTCAATATTTCAAAATTGAACGATACAATCACGAATTGTTAACGTTACTTGTAGTTTTCATTTTAGTCGAATGGAATAATCGTTCCAAAATCGAACCTATTTCCGGAAAACACAGTTGGTTAAAATTAGGATTGTGCATTGCTGCAATTTTGGCTTTAGGCGTTTTTTCTGATTATAAAGAATTTATTTATTTCCAATTCTAATATTAATGAGGCAGTTTATTATATTTTTAGCAAAAGGTTTGGCAATTATCATTATTACTATGATTTTGCTTGATGTCTTGTACACCGCTGTTTTCATGCAATCTGATTCGAGATCTAAAATAGATTTTTTATACAATTCGAAAGATAAAGAATACGATGTAGTTTTTTTGGGTTCATCACGAGTTAACAATCATTTTGTTCCGAAAATTTTCAACGATAACGGATACAAAACATTCAATTTTGGTATCACTCGTTCAAGATTAGATGAGTCTGCTTTGATGTTAAAACTGATGATTGAACGAAAATACATAATCAAAAACCTTATTCTTCAAGTCGATTTAAACATCAACACCAACGATCATTCCGAAGCGATTCGTTCGTTGTTTATGCCTTACATTCATCAATCGGAAATCATTAGAAATCATTATAAAAACATTGATGAATATCCTAAATTACTCTATATTCCGTTTTATCGTTACATGAATTATGATGCTCGAATTGGGTTTAGAGAAGCTTATAATTCAGCTATTCACAAACCAACAAATGCATTATCATTAGATGGTTTTAATCCATTAACGAAAAATGTACGACCTTTAGTTCCAGCCGATTTATCAAAATACAGTCCAAAACGCAATAAATCTTATGACGAAATTAAGAAACTTTGTCAAGAGAATAATATAAATTTGATAGCAATAACGACGCCTATTTGCATGTCGACAATAAATCGCGAGTATTTTGATCAAATAAAACTAGTCTATCCAGAAATACGTAGCTTTGAGAATGCAGTTACCGATGATAAGTATTTTGCAACTTGTGGTCACATGAACAAAGACGGCGCAATAGAATTTACCAAAGTAGTGTTCAACGCCTATTTTAAACCTAAAAAAGTTAATTGAAAAAGATAATTTACATAGTATTTTTAGTCCATTTTGCCTCGTTTGCACAACATCACTCCAAAATGATGGTTGATGTAGATGTCGAGAAAAAGACTTTAAATGTATACCAAGAATTAACTTTTTCTAACCAATCTAACGATACCATTTCGAGCATCATTTTAAACGATTGGAACAACGCTTATTCCGATAAAAATACGCCGCTTGGCAAACGATTTTCAGATGAATTTATTAGAAATTTTCATTTAGCTTCCGATAAAGAACGTGGCGGAACTTCGGCATTATCAATTGTAGATGAAAATAAGTTTCTCTTAAATTGGAGCCGACCAAAAGACAAACCCGATTTAGTTGAAATACAACTTAATAATTTGATATTTCCGCATCAATCTGCAAAACTAACTTTGACTTATGTTGTAAAAATTCCGAGTGATAAATTTACAAAATATGGCTATAGTTCTGATGAAAGTATTTATCTCAAAAACTGTTTTTTAACGCCTGCACGTTATGAAGATGACGGTTTTATAAAATACAGCAACGTAAATCTTGATGACATAAATAACTCATTGTCCAATTATGATTTGGAGGTAAAAGTTCCTAATGGTTTTACTTTGTTTTCTGAATTAAATCAGGTTGGTATATCTAATTCGATTTATACTTTAACAGGAAAAAATAGATTGGATTTTTCCATGTATTTAGAAAAAAAAATCACCTTTTCTAGCTTTATAAACAATGATTTAACTGTTTATTGCAACTTACAAGACAATCGATTAGACATCATTCAGAAATCTTTAGCAATTGATAAAGTTGTTAATTATGTAACCGAAAATATTGGTCGCTATCCGCACGACAACATCACCGTTTCTCAAATAGATTATGAGCGAAATCCGTTTTATGGTTTGAATCAATTGCCATCATTTATTAGTCCGTTTGAAGATAGTTTTTTGTATGAATTAAAGTTTCTAAAAACCTATCTCAACAACTATTTAAAAAATACATTAAAAATAGATTCGCGAAAAGACAATTGGTTAATCGATGGAATTCAAATCTATACGATGATGAAATACATTGATAATTATTATCCCAATATGAAAATGATGGGTAATGTTTCAAAAATCAAATTGATTCGCGGTTATAACTTGGTTTCGTTAGATTTCAATGAGCAATACAGTTATTTTTATATGCTAATGGCACGAAAAAACCTCGATCAACCACTTGGAAGTCCGAAGAATACTTTAATTAAATTCAACGAAAAAATCGCTTCAAAATACAGAGCTGGATTGAGTTTGAAATATTTAGATAGCTTTTTAGAAGAAGATATTGTACCAAAAAGCATCAAGTATTTTTATAGTTTAAATAAAAATCATCAAACTTCTAGAAGAGATTTTGAAAGCATCATTTTCTTAAATTCAACTAAAAATATCGATTGGTATTTTAAAACAATCATTGATTCTAGAGACATTATCGATTATAAATTTGATAAACTTACCAAAACCAAAGACAGCATTTCCTTTTCATTAACCAATAAAACAACAACCAACGTTCCTATTCCGATTTATGGATTGAAAGGCAAAGAGGTTGTTTTTAAAAAATGGATTGAAGAAGTTAAGAAAGACAGCGTTTATACTTTTGAAAGAAAACAAGCCGATAAAATCGTTATCAATTATAAAAATGAAGTTCCAGAGTTTAATCTTCGCAACAATTGGCAATCGCTAAAACCTTTTAGAATCAGCAACAAACCAGTAAAATTTAATTTCATGAAGGATTTAGAAGATCCTTTTTATAATCAAATTTTGTATGTGCCTACTTTAAAATTCAATATTTATGACGGCTTACTTCCTGGAATGCGTTTTCACAATAAAACCATTTTAGACAAGCCATTTATATTCGATTTAAATCCATCGTATAGTACCAAAACCCAATCATTATCAGGTTCTGGAGTAGTTTCTGTTAACCAATTCAATAGAGATAGTAGATTATTTCAAGTGCGCTATTCTTTTAGTGGTTCGTTGTTTCATTATGCGCCAGATGCTGTTTACACGAGATATAACCCATCGGTTTCGTTACGTTTTAGACAAAATAATTTACGTGATAACAGAAAACAAACGCTGCTTTTTAGACAAGTAACGGTAAACAGAGAGAAATCTGATTTTGTAGTTGAAGATGCGACTGCCGAAAATTACACCGTTTTTAATGCCAAATATT
>NZ_DQDX01000055.1:2375-7510 GCF_003525665.1 Flavobacterium sp. | reverse complement strand
TATTTCAACACTAAAACCGAAGTTACCAATCATTTCAATTTTAGTTCTGATGTACAATTTTCTAATAAATTCGGGAAACTAGCAGCCGAAATCGAATACAGAAAATTATTCAACAACAATAGACAAATTAATTTAAGATTTTACGCAGGAACTTTCCTTTACAGAAATACAACTTCCGATTTTTTTAGTTTTGGAATCGATCGTCCAACCGATTATTTATTTGATTATGAATATCTTGGACGTTCAGAAAGCACCGGACTTTTTAGCCAACAAATCATTATTGCCGAAGGCGGATTCAAATCTGTTTTCGATACGCGTTATGCCAATCAATGGATTGCAACAACCAATGCGAGTTTTAATATTTGGAATTGGATCGAAATTTACGGCGATATGGGAATGATAAAAAATAAAAATTCCAAAGAAAAATTCATTTACGACAGTGGTATTCGTCTTAACCTAGTTACCGATTATTTCGAACTTTATTTACCAGTTCGTTCCAGCAATGGTTGGGAAATATCAGACCCAAATTATGGTCAAAAAATTCGTTTTATTGTAACTTTTTCACCCGATACACTAATTAATCTTTTCACAAGAAAATGGTTCTAATCATTAGAAATCAAAATAATATTTTAAACAATTACTATTATTTTTCATTTTTTAATGAACAAAATTCAACCAAAGAACTCAAATCACCTTTATAATTATCAATAATTAAATTATATTTTTTCTCAAGATTTGTGAAATTTACTTCTTTTTCATTAAATTTGTGGGATTAAGAAGATTTTTCAATTATGACCGAAACACAAAACAAAGTCGAAATTACTTTTGAAGATTTTAAAGCCGAAGTTTTAAACGACTATAAAATTGCCACAATAAGTAGAGAATGTAGCTTACTAGGAAGACGTGAAGTACTGACTGGTAAAGCAAAATTTGGAATCTTTGGCGACGGAAAAGAAGTGCCACAACTTGCCTTAGCAAAAGCGTTTAAAAATGGTGATTTCCGATCGGGATATTATCGTGACCAAACTTTTATGATGGCAATTGGAGCCATGAATATCGAACAATTCTTCGCTGGATTGTATGGTCATACCGACATCAATTTTGATCCAATGAGTGCTGGTCGTCAAATGGGCGGACACTTTGCAACGCATTCGCTTGACGAAAACGGAAATTGGAATAACTTAACAAAACAAAAGAATTCGAGCGCCGATATTTCTCCAACTGCTGGACAAATGCCGCGTTTGTTAGGTTTGGCGCAAGCTTCTAAAATTTTTAGAAATGTTTCTGGAATCAATCAAACTAATTTTTCTGAAAACGGAAATGAAGTGGCTTGGGGAACAATTGGAAATGCATCGACTTCGGAAGGTTTGTTTTTTGAAACTATAAATGCTGCTGGAGTTTTACAAGTTCCAATGGTAATGAGCGTTTGGGATGACGAATACGGAATTTCGGTTCATGCAAGACATCAAACTACCAAAGAAAATATATCTGAAATTCTTAAAGGATTTCAACGTGATGAAAACAATAAAGGTTACGAAATTTTAAACGTAAAAGGTTGGGATTATCCAGCTTTGGTGGCAACTTATGAAAAAGCTAGTGCCATTGCCCGTGAAGAACACGTTCCGGTTTTAATTCACGTTCAAGAACTTACACAACCTCAAGGACATTCTACTTCTGGAAGTCACGAACGTTATAAAAATGCCGAACGATTAGCTTGGGAAGCACAATTTGATTGTTTAGCTCAAATGCGTATTTGGTTGATTGAGAATAATTTGGCGACAGCCGAAGAATTGGATGAAATTGACAATCAAGCGAAAAAAGACGTTCTTGAAGGCAAAAAAGCCGCTTGGACTTCGTTTACAACTCCAACTAAAGAAGAGCAGAAAGAATTAGTTGCTTTACTAAATTCGATTGCTCCCTCTAGCGAAAGTAAAATTTTCATCGAAAAAATTGCTTCTGATTTAGCTTCGATTAAAGAACCAATTCGTAAAGAAATTTTAACTACAGCACGAAAAGTGTTGCGCATGATTGTGAAAGAAAATACTAGATCACAATTGGCGACTTGGATAACAAATTACACGAATAAAATTCAGCCGAAATTTAGTTCTCACCTCTTTTCTGAATCAAATTCTAATATTTATTCAGCTACAGAAGTTCCTGCAACTTATGATGAATCTGCCGATGAAGTAGATGCTCGTTTAGTTCTTAGAGATAATTTTGATGCTATTTTTTCTAAATATCCAGAATCATTAATTTTTGGTGAAGATGCCGGAAACATTGGTGATGTGAACCAAGGTTTAGAAGGAATGCAAGAAAAATATGGTGAACTTCGTGTTGCCGATGTCGGAATTCGTGAAGCTACCATTCTTGGACAAGGAATCGGAATGGCAATGCGTGGATTGCGTCCAATTGCTGAAATTCAATATTTAGATTATTTGTTGTACGCTATTCAAATCATGAGTGACGATTTAGCAACACTACAATATAGAACGAAAGGTCGCCAAAAAGCACCTTTAATAATAAGAACTCGTGGACATCGTTTAGAAGGCGTTTGGCACTCAGGTTCACCAATGGGAATGATTATCAATGCTATTCGTGGAATTCACGTTTTGGTACCAAGAAACATGACCAAAGCGGCAGGATTTTACAATACGTTATTACAAACAGACGAACCAGCATTGGTTGTAGAATGTTTGAATGGCTACCGATTGAAAGAAAAAATGCCAACAAATTTAGGCGAATTCAAAACTCCGATTGGCGTTGTAGAAACACTTAAAGAAGGAAAAGACATCACTTTGGTTTCTTACGGTTCAACATTACGATTGGTAGAACAGGCTGCAAACGAACTAGAAGCTGTTGGAATTAACTGCGAAATCATCGATGTTCAGTCGTTATTACCATTTGATATTAAACACGATATTGTGAAAAGTATTGCCAAAACCAACCGACTTTTAGTTATTGACGAAGACGTTCCTGGTGGCGCAAGTGCTTACATTTTGCAAGAAATTATAGAAGTACAAAACGGTTACCAACATTTAGATAGCGCGCCTCAAACTTTGGCTGCCAAACCACATCGTCCTGCTTATGGAACCGATGGTGATTATTTCTCTAAACCATCTGTAGAAGATATTTACGAAAAAGTTTACGCCATCATGAACGAAGCCAAACCAGACGTTTACCCAAGTTTGTACTAGTAAATAAAGTTTTTAAAATAAATTATTAATTCCCTAATTGTAAAAGCAGTTAGGGAATTTTTATATATTTGATAAATGTAAATCTGATTTTTTCAGACTTATACAACCTAAATTCGGTGTATAGGGATGATGATGTTAGACTTATATACAAGTTATGCGGCACTTTAAAACGACCGACCGAAAATGATAAATTGGTTTAAAGGAAATAAATATTTAAAATATCGAGAAATTCTTCTCAATGCTTTCCCACGGACTTTGAAAAAGGACGTAGAAAGCGTATTGGACATTTTACCCTTTGACGTGAACGAAGTAAAATTATGTGACGGGCAAACTCACAAGGTAGAAAACCTAATTCATCCTGACTTTCAAACAGTCAACATTGACGGAGAACTTTTGACAATACCATACAGGGTTTATTTTAACGAACCTGAATTAGAAAAGGAAAGGACTCTTACTGACCGACAAAAATCAATTCTCAATTGTATTTTCCTTAGACACCATAATGGTTATATAAGACAAAGACGATTGGAAAAAATTGAAAATAGCGAATATTGGTTAACACCTTTTACATTTCAGCTTTTAGGTGAATATGTTATTGAAATTTTAGAAGTCTTAGACGAACAGCTTGAAGACAACAAATTGGAAAACTACAAGCGGTTTGCTATCGAAAATTCAAAATATTATCAGCAGACAGAAAGCCGAATGATAAGTTATTGGAATGAATATTACAGACGCAGATTTCCAAAACTGAAAAACTATGTTGGTAGAATCATTTTTGACCAAATAAAGACTAAAGAAATCGGAAAAAGGCAAGATGAAATTATTGAAGTTGGAATTGACAAGAATGAACGACTTTTTATTCGACCTAAAAATGAACGTTTTACTCTTATTTACAGAACAGCAACAGAAGTTCATTGGGAAGAAAAGGAATTATTCCTTTATTCACCAAAACCAAGAGAATGGAATTACTACTATTGGTTTAAGCATATAATAGATGTGGCAGACAAAGAATGCAACTGTAAACTTGTTTTGACACATCGAACTATTTGGACAAACATTCCTGACAACTTAAAGAAACAAATAATTACGAATAAAAAAGCGACCGCATAACACACGCTACAAGCAAGCTGGGCAATTGGTTTAATTTAAAAATAGTTTGTGTTTGATGCATTTGTTTTTAACCGAAAGATTACGCATCTTTAATCCCAGCCTGCGTGTAGCGCGGGAACGTCAGGCTGTGAATAAACTAAGTAAGAAGAGAAGTTATTCGGATACCTATCAGAGAAAAATTCCGTACAGACGATTCTCAAAGGCTCATTTTGAGTATTTTCACAGTCTGACGTTAACTGCCATTTACCCAAAACAAAATCTATAAAAAAATATGGGTTACAGAATAAATATAGCCAAAAGTGTAAAAAAAGAAAGATTGATATTTAGCCCCAACTTACATTATATTTTTGATATAATTATGGAAGCTTTACTGTATGCAATTTGGCCAATTATGACATATTTGATAATTATAAATCCAATCAATAAGGTAAGTCTCACTGGAATGGTCATAATGATATTTCTAAATGTTTTACTTGCAATCTCTTGGTTTTACATTTATAAACTTCATAAAATCAAAATCACAAATCCAGAAAGAGACAGAAAAATACTTGTCCAAATACTGAAAAAAAGATTTCCAGAAATGCAAATCAACGATGATGGTTTATATATTCTGAGGAGCAAAAAAAATACTGGATCATTTAGTTGGGGAAAATCATTAACCGTTATTTTTAATGAAAATTATATATACATTAATTTGACAACTTTAGGAAGACATGATGTAAAATCGCCTATCCATTCAATCGCAAACTACCTCAAATTAAAAAGTATTGAAAAGGAATTTAAAAGAAATTAAACGGCAGTTAACAGTGGTAGCTGTTGCACAACCACCAT
>NZ_DQDX01000055.1:0-2196 GCF_003525665.1 Flavobacterium sp. | reverse complement strand
ATAAAAAAACAACCTCTTTTATCCCGAAGTTTCGGGAGATTTAATGGAGTTTTTTTTAGCTAAAGGTCAATGACAAGATAAATTTTACCTTTACTTCAAAGTAAAACTCGTTTTCCCAACCAAATCATCTCTATCGAAAATATTGATAAAATAAACGCCTTTTTGGAACTCATCTTGAAGAAATTCTTGAGTAATGGTTGTAGTTTCGTTGTTGTAATCAAATGATTTTTTGAAACTGTAAGTCAATGATTCGTTCTCGAAAAATTCGGTGACGCGTTTTCCTAAAACATTGTTTTTTCCGTTGATGATTTGAAAATAATAAGTTTTGTCGCCGGCTTTAGCATTCGGATTTCCGTCTAAAGTAAATGTAATTTTAAGCAAATCGGCGCGACTTGCATTTGTAGTTTCTTCTTGTTTGGATGCCGATTTAGAAATAAAGGCTCCAGCTTTCACATTCGACATAGAAACTTTCGAATATTTTTTTTCTGAAGATTTTGGTTGTGCTGGTGTTTCGGTTTTAGTAACTACTGGTTCTGGTTTGGACGTAGCAACTTTAGAAAAAATATCTTCTTGTTTTACTGTAGCAACTTCTTTTTTGGCTTCAACCTGAATTTCCTTTTTAGGAACAACATTTTCTGTTTTAGGAAGCGTAATCTCGGTAGAATTTGTGATTTCTTTTGTTGGTTTAGGCTTCGGAGTTTTTGAAACGACTTTGCTTTTCTTGCCTTTTAAAACCACAATTTCATCCACTAAAATCTTCATTTTAGATTCTAAATTCTGATATTCTGTTTTGTATTTTATAAGCGAATTGGCATCGCCTTTGGTTTTTTCTAATTCTAAAACTAAGATTTTTACGCGTTCTTTTTCTTCTTGTAACGCCTTGTAAGTATTGGTTTTATCAGCGATTTTAGTGTCGTACATCAACTTTAATTCTTCAATTTCTTGCAATACTTTTTTATCATTGCTAATGCTTGAAGGTTCTGTAATAGCATTTGATGAATTTCCACCCAAAATGTACCCAATACTTCCTGCAAGAAGAATTAATAGAAGACCTATTATTCCAATTAAAATTGGTACACTTTTTTTGTTGCTCATTGATTTAAGATAAGTACACAAAATAACACCAAAAAGCTATTAGTAGTAGTTGATAAACTCGCAAGTTATAAACAAAAAAAGGCACGCAATTGCGCACCTTTTGAGTCAATTATAATGGAGATTATTTTAGTGTGAAACTAGTTTTAGAAACCAATTCGTTTTTGTCAAAAACATTAACAAAGTAAGTTCCTTTTGCAAAATCTTTACCAGGTAAATTTTCTGTTACTTGAACCGATTTGTTTTCGTAATTAACTGTCGTTATAAAACTGTAAGTCAATGAGTTTTCTCCAAATGTTGCTGTAGCTTTATCGCCAAGAACATTGTTTTTGCTATCAATTACTTGAACATAATATTGTTTGTCGCCAGTTTTTGCAACCGCATTTTCTGCAATTGTAAAGCTCACTTTTAAAACATCTGCTCTACTTGCTTTTTCAGTAGCAATTTCTTTACCAGAACTTCTTTTTTTGTAGGCCGACGTTTTTAAATTTGAAATGGTCAATTTAGACGCTTTTTCAACCGTTTTAGTCAATTCTTCGTTTTGTCCAACAAGCGTTTTGGTGTAGTTTTTAGTATCTTCAAGAACTACTTTTGTTGAATCTAGATTGGTAGTTAATGTTTGATTTTCTTTCTTCAACACTTCTACTTCTTGCATTAAACTGTTCATTTTTACTTGCAAAGTATTGTATTGACTTCTGTATTTAGAAAGTTCTGCAACAGTTCCTTTAGATTTTTCTAATTGCGTAATTAAGTTTACAACTTTTTCTCTTTCTGCAATAAGTTCATCACTCATTGAGGTGTTTTCTGCAATGGCTGCATCATAAGTTGTTTTTAATTCTTCCAAATCTTTTAATACATTTTCTTTCTCAGTTTTTTCACTTTTCACAACAGTTTCTAAGTTAGAAGTATCAGTTGTTAACTTGTAAATGTAGAATAAACTTCCTAGTAATAGCAGTGAAAGTACGGCAATTACAACTTTTAATGACGAGTTACTTTTTTGATTTTCCATAGGAGTATTTTTTTTTAATTTTTGATTTTGTAAAGATAGACGTATTTTCTAAACGTAAATTTATAAGATTTTAGTATTTCTTTATATAATTAGAC
>NZ_DQDX01000054.1:26773-31768 GCF_003525665.1 Flavobacterium sp. | reverse complement strand
CTATAAACAACAAACTATAAACCATAAACTCAAAATGACTTTTCAAGAACAAATATTACAAGGGATTCCATCGGTTTTACCAAATCCGAAGCCTTATGAAGTTGAAATAAATCATGCGCCAAAGCGAAAAGAAATTCTTTCAGAAGAGGAAAAAAAATTAGCCTTAAAAAATGCTTTACGCTATTTTGAACCTAAACATCATGCCGAATTACTTCCTGAATTCAAAGCCGAATTAGAAACCTACGGAAGAATTTACATGTATCGTTTGCGTCCTGATTACAAAATGTACGCACGACCAATTTCAGAATATCCAGGTAAATGCGAACAAGCGAAAGCTATAATGTTAATGATCCAAAATAATTTGGATTATGCTGTGGCACAACATCCACATGAACTAATTACTTATGGTGGAAACGGAGCTGTTTTTCAAAATTGGGCACAGTATTTATTGACGATGAAATATTTGGCAGAAATGACCGATGAGCAAACTTTAGCCATGTATTCTGGCCATCCAATGGGATTATTTCCTTCACACAAAGAAGCACCGAGAGTCGTTGTCACTAATGGAATGGTCATTCCAAATTATTCAAAACCGGATGATTGGGAAAAAATGAATGCTTTAGGCGTTTCTCAATACGGACAAATGACTGCAGGAAGTTACATGTACATCGGTCCGCAAGGAATTGTCCACGGAACTACAATCACCGTTTTAAATGGATTCAGAAAAATAAAAAAATCTCCAAAAGGAGGATTATTCGTTACATCCGGACTTGGCGGAATGTCAGGCGCACAACCAAAAGCAGGAAATATTGCAGGTTGCGTTACCGTTTGTGCCGAAGTAAATCCAAAAATAACTCACATTCGTCACTCACAAGGTTGGATTAATGAAGTGATTGAAAGCATCGATGAATTAGTTCCAAGAGTTAAAAAAGCATTAGATAATAATGAAGTGGTTTCCATTGCTTATCTAGGAAATGTAGTTGATGTTTGGGAACGTTTTGACCAAGAAAACCTGCATATTGATTTAGGTTCTGATCAAACTTCATTGCACAATCCTTGGGCTGGAGGTTATTACCCAATCGGTTACACATTTGAAGAATCTAATGATTTAATGGCAAATAATCCTGATAAATTCAAGGAAGAAGTTCAAAAAACATTGCGTCGTCATGCGGCTGCGATAAATAAACATACTGAAAAAGGAACGTATTTCTTCGATTACGGAAATGCCTTTTTACTAGAAGCTTCTCGCGCTGGAGCCGATGTTTTTGCAGAAAACCACATCGATTTCAAATACAACAGTTACGTTCAAGATATTATGGGACCAATGTGTTTCGATTACGGATTCGGACCATTTAGATGGGTTTGTGCCTCAGGAAATCCCGAAGATTTAGCAAAAACCGATAAAATTGCCTGCGATGTTCTAGAGGAAATGATGAAAAATTCTCCTGAAGAAATCCAACAGCAAATGGCCGATAATATCCAATGGATAAAAGGTGCACAAGAAAATAAATTGGTAGTTGGTTCACAAGCAAGAATTCTTTATGCCGATGCCGAAGGAAGAATAAAAATCGCAGAAGCTTTCAATCAAGCCATTGCTCGTGGCGAAATAGGATATGTAATTTTAGGACGTGATCATCACGACGTTTCAGGAACCGATTCGCCTTACAGAGAAACTTCAAACATTTATGACGGCTCTCGATTTACTGCCGATATGGCCATCCAAAACGTAATCGGAGACAGTTTCCGTGGCGCAACTTGGGTTTCCATTCATAATGGTGGTGGTGTTGGTTGGGGTGAAGTAATTAATGGAGGTTTTGGTATGGTTCTTGATGGAACTAAAGAAGCATCAAAACGCTTAGAATCAATGCTTTTCTGGGATGTTAACAACGGAATTTCAAGAAGAAGTTGGGCAAGAAACGAAGGAGCAATTTTTGCAATAAAAAGAGCCATGGAGACGCAACCTTTATTGAAAATTACCATCCCTAATATAGTGGACGAAGAATTATTATAGTTTCTGGTTTAAAGTTTCAAGTTAAGCTTCTCAAACCCGAAATCTCACACTTGAAAAATAAAATAAAATACTATGAAAACAACAAAATTTTTACCGTTACTTCTACTCTTCGTTCTAGCTTCGTGCAGTTCGGTTAGAGTAAGTTATGATTACGACAAAAAGGCGACCTTTGAAAACTACAAAACCTATGCGTACCACAAAAGCGGCATTGATAAAGTCGAAATATCCGATTTGGACAAACGAAGAATTCTCTATGCAATCGACGAACAACTAGCAGCAAAAGGTTTTTCTAAAAGTGAAACACCCGATGTAATAATCAATTTCTTCACTAAAGAAAGAGAACAAGTAGATGTAAACCAATTTAATGCTGGCTGGGGTTTTGGCTGGGGTTGGGGTTTTGGCTGGAATCCATGGATGTGGGGCAATAACACCTCAGTAAATCGATATACTGAAGGAATTTTAACCATTGACATCATCGACGCCAAGAAAAAAGAACTAATCTGGCAAGGTCAAGGCGAAGGTGTTCTAACCGGAAATGCCGATAGAAAAGACAAACTCATCAACGAATTTGTTACTAAAATCTTAGCACAATATCCACCGAAAAAATAGTAGGCAGATTTCAGATTGCAGTTTACAGCTTTTAAACAATATAAAAAAACACTATCTCGTACTTTCGAAATAGTGTTTTTTTATGCTTTATACTGATGAATATCAGGAGCGAATGGCTTGGTTCCTTTTGGTTTCCTTATTCCTGCTTTCCGAGTTACATGGTAACTTCTCCAATCAGGGCTAGATAGTTTATGTATTGAATAGAGGCATCATTTCAAAAGACTATTTGTTTAAATTACTTATCCTGCAAGGTTTTTTTTAACCTTGTAGGATTGTAATCAAATGTTGTTTTAAACCCAATTGCCCTAGCCCAGATTGCAATGGAAAGCTTTTTGTGAAAGAATGCTATTTTTTGTTGGCATAAAAAAGCGACCAAAGGAAGCTCTTTTTATGACTTACAAAAAAAGCATTGTTTACAAAAACTTGCAATGGAAAGCTGGATTAGCTTCTTAAAAAGTATTCAGTTTTCAGTCGCAGTTAGCAGATACTGAAAACTGAGACTGAGACTGCAAACTAATATCTTAAAAGTTCTTCCATTTTAGCTTTCACTTTATCCACATTCGGAATCATGGTAAACTCTAAAGTACTGTTCAATGGAATTGCTGGCATATTTTCTGAACCGATTACCATTACTGGCGCATCAAGATATTTGAAACAATTTTCTTGGATTAATCCAGCTAAACTTCTTGCGAAGGAATTGTTTGTTGGTTCTTCGGTTACTACAAGACATTTTTTAGCTTTTTTAACCGATTTGAAAATAGTTTCTTCATCCAAAGGATATAAGGTTCGTAAATCGATAATCTCAACTTGATTTTTCATCGTTGCTGAAGCATTCAAAGCCCAATGAACGCCCATTCCGTATGTAATAATGGTTATGGTTTCATCGGTTTCTTGTTCCCAAATTTCTTGAACGATATTCGCTTTTCCGAAAGGTAAAATGTAATCTTCGCTTGGTTCGTTGACTCTTGCCGCATCAGTTCCTTTTACTTTACTCCAATACAAACCTTTATGCTCCAAAATCACAACTGGATTTGGGTCATAATAAGCGGCTTTTAATAATCCTTTTAAATCGGCACCATTGCTTGGATACGCGATTTTTATTCCGCGAATATTGGTCAAAACACTTTCTACAGACGACGAATGATAAGGTCCACCACTTCCATAAGCTCCAATTGGAACACGAAGAATCATACTCACAGGCCATTTCCCATTGGATAAATAATACGAACGACTGACTTCGGTAAACAATTGGTTCAATCCTGGCCAAATGTAATCGGCAAACTGCACCTCGACAATTGGTTTCAATCCAACTGCCGACATTCCGACAGTAGAACCAACGATAAAAGCTTCTTGAATTGGCGTATTGAAAACGCGATCGTCTCCGAATTTTTGTGCTAAAGTCGCTGCTTCTCTAAAAACTCCGCCTAAACGTCCGCCAACATCTTGTCCGTACAACAAACATTCTTGGTGTTTTTTCATTAATTCTTCGACAGCAAAAAGTGCACAATCTACCATAACGACTTTATCTTCACGCTCTGGATTTCGTTCACCAACTTCTTCTGTGATTGGCGTTGGCGCAAAATCGTGTGTAAATAAATCTTCTGGTGTTGGATCTTCGGCTAGTTGTGCTTTGTCAAAATCTTTTTGGACAGTGGCTAAAGCCACAGCCAATTGATGGTCTATTTCTTTTTGTGTAATTCCAGCTTCCAACATTTGTTTTATCAAAACCGGATAAGGATCACGTGATTGTGCTTCTTCCAAATCGTCTCGATACCATTCCATTCGAACTCCAGAAGTATGATGATTTAACAAAGGAACTTTGGCGTGCACCAAAAACGGACGACGTTCTTCACGAATGGTTTTTACAACTTTTTGAACGGCTAAATAACTTTCGGTAAAATTAGCTCCATCTATAGAAATGGCTTCAATTCCGTGAAAACCTTTGGCATATTCGAACGCATTTTGCGCACGAGTTTCAGCAGCATTTGCCGAAATATCCCAGCCATTATCTTGTACCAAATACAAAATTGGAAGTTGTTTTAAAGCTGCCATTTGTAATGCTTCGGCGATTTCTCCTTCGGTAACTGATGCGTCACCAAGTGAACAAACTACGATTGGCTTCTCTTGATTAGTATCTTGAATTCCAATATTTTCTTTATACCAAAATCCCATCGCTGCACCAGTTGCCGGAATGGCTTGCATACCTGTAGCTGATGATTGGTGCGGAATTTTAGGTTTATCAGCATCTTTCAAACTCGGATGACAATAATAAGTTCGCCCACCCGAAAACGGATCGTCTTTTTTTGCCATTAACTGCAACATCAAATCGTAAGGTTGCATTCCGATTCCGAGCATCATTGCATCATCACGATAAT
>NZ_DQDX01000054.1:0-26677 GCF_003525665.1 Flavobacterium sp. | reverse complement strand
GCATCATCACGATAATACGGAAACGCATAATCTTGAGGCAAAAGTTGCATCGCCATCGCAATTTGAATCGCTTCGTGTCCGCGTGAAGTTGCGTGTACGTATTTGGAAACTATTTTGAAATTATCTTCATACAAGGTTGCCATTGCTTTAGCAGTTGCCATTGTTGAAAATGCTTTTTCTAGTATTTTTTTATCTAACATAATTTATTTGAAGTAAACTCTGTCAGAGTTTTAAACTCTGACAGAGTTGTAATATAAACTTATTTCGCTTCTACAATCCAACCAAATTCATCTTTGATATCTTGAACTTTAATTGCATTCAAAGTATCATTTACCATCACAGAAACTGGATTTTCGCTTGGGAATTTAATGGATAAATCATTGTTGCCGATTTCTTCTACCATTGCGATTCCAACTGCTGTTCCTGTTCCGAATGCTTCTTCTAAAGTTCCGTTTTTCGATGCCTCGATGATCTCTGAAATGGTGATTGGTCTTTCGGTTACTTCAAAACCTTTACTTCTTAATAAATCGATTACGCTCATTCGAGTAATTCCTGATAAAATCGAACCTGTTAAACTTGGAGTAATGAATTTTCCATCAATTTTGAAGAAAATATTCATAGTTCCTACTTCTTGAATGTATTCAAAATCTTGTGCGTCTAACCATAAAACTTGATCAAAACCTTTAGCTTTTGCATATTCTGTTGGACGAATGGCTGCTGCGTAATTTCCGGCTGCTTTGGCTTCTCCAGTTCCACCATTTACGGCACGAACGTATTTTTTCTCCGCGTATAATTTGATTTTTCTACTAAAAAATGGTCCAGCTGGCGATGCCATTACAATGAATTTGAAACTCGTTGCCGCACGCATTCCAATAAACGCTTCATCGGCATACATAAACGGACGCAAATACAAAGCACTTCCAGTTGATTTTGGAATCCAATTTTTCTCTAAAGCAGTGAATTGCTTTAATGCTTCTACAAATAAATCTTCTGGAAAGGAAGGCATTCCCATTCTATCTGCACTAAAATTCATTCGTTTTGCATTTTCATCCGGACGGAATAATAATGGCGTACCGTCTTTCCCTAAAGTCGCTTTCATTCCTTCAAAAATAGCTTGTCCGTAGTGTAAAGCCATTGCTGCAGGATGCGTTGGAATCAATGCCAAAGGCTCAATTCTTGGATTGTTCCATTCACCATTTTCATAATCACAAATAAACATATGATCGGTGAAATTTGTTCCCATAGTGATGTTTTCAATGTTCACTTCTGAAACTCTTGACTGTGAAACTTTAGTTATTTTAATTGCTTGTGTCATTACTGTTTCCATAATGTTATATTGTTGTGTTTGCGTCAAATTGTTCTAAATAATCACCTACTTTTCGTAAGAATGAACCGCCTAAAAATCCGTCCACTACTCTATGGTCAAACGATAAAGAAAGATACATCATACTTCTGATGGCGATTTCGTCACCTTTTTCAGTTGTGATAACTTCGGGACGTTTTTTAATAATTCCTAAAGCTAAAATTGCAACTTCGGGTTGGTTGATAATTGGTGTTCCCATCAAACTTCCGAAAGTTCCTACGTTGGAAATCGTGAACGTACTTCCTTGAATTTGTTCAGGTTTTAATTTGTTATTTCGTGAAGCTTCCGCCAAAGTATTTACATCTTTTGCTAAAGCGACTAAATCTTTTTCATTGGCATTTTTCACTACAGGAACGATTAAATTTCCTGATGGTAATGCGGTTGCCATTCCGATATTGATATCATTGTGAACGATAATATTTTTCTCATCCACAGAAACATTAATCATTGGAAAATCGGCTACAGCTTTTGCTACAGCTTGAACGAATACAGGCGTAAACGTTAGTTTCTCGTTGTGCTTTTCTTGAAATTTATCTTTGTTTTCGTTTCTCCAATTTACCAAATTCGTGACATCAACTTCAATGTAAGAAGTCACGTGAGGCGAAGTTTGCTTAGAATACACCATATGATCGGCAATCATCTTGCGCATTCTGTCCATTTCGACAATACGATCTTTTCCTTCTACAAAATTGATTTTTGGTTTTGGAAAGGTTGTAGTTGTCGGTTGTCGGTTGTCAGTTATCGGATTTGACTGAATAGGATATTTACGGTTCTTCAAATAGTTGAACACATCGCTTTTTTGCAAACGTCCATCGGTTCCTGAACCTGGAATGGTTTGTAATTCTTCGATTGATAAATTTTCCTTTTGTGCAATTGAGATGATTAATGGCGAAATGAAAGCGTTTGGATTGGTTGTCAGTTTTCGGTTGTCAGTTTTCAGTTGAGATACTTCAACTTTATTTGGTGAAACAACTTCTGATTTCTGATGTTTTTCTGCTGACTGCAAACTGATATCTGCCATCTGCTGACTTGAATCTATTAATGCCAAAACGGTTCCAACCTCAACTACATCATCTTTTTGAAAACGAATTTCAGTGATTACTCCCGAAATTGGCGCAGGCACATCACTATCGACTTTATCGGTAGCTACTTCTAAAATAGTTTCTTCGGCTTCCACAAAATCACCTACGTTTTTCAACCAACTGATTATTGTTGCCTCGGATATACTTTCACCCATTTTGGGCATTTTGAATTCTGTTATTGCCATTTTTATATTTTGTTGTACAGACAACGCAGTGCGTTGTCTCTACGATTTTTTAAATTCTTCTAATGTTTTATAAAACGCTTCTTGTGTTGGACGATTGACTGGAATTTCTCGCAAAGGTTCGACTGCTTTTAAACTTTCATAACATTCTGCTGGCAATTGTTGGTACAATGCAGTTCCTTTGGTTTTCCAATCGATCATTTCATCAGAAACATCTTTTATTATTGTGGCTGGATTTCCTACTACCATTTTTCGGTTTGGGATTTGCATTCCGGCTTTTATAAAACTTAATGCGCCAATAATACATTCATCACCAACATTTACGTCATCCATAATTACAGCATTCATTCCTATAAGGCAATTCGCACCAATATTTGCTCCGTGAATTATCGCTCCGTGACCAATGTGTGCTCCGGCTTTCAACACCATTGACTTTCCTGGAAACATATGAATCGTGCAATTTTCTTGAACGTTACAGCCGTCTTCAATAATTATTTCGCCCCAATCGCCACGAATCGCTGCGCCTGGACCAACGTAAACGTTTTTTCCAATAATCACATTACCCGTAACCGCTGCTTGCGGATGGATAAAACTACTTTCGTGTATTACCGGGATGAATCCTTTGAATTCGTATACCATTTTTTTAGATTATAGATGAAAGACCGCTGCGCTGCAAGATGAAAGACAGGCTTCTATGAAATTTTTCTTGTCTCTTGCTTCTTGGCTCTATCTTCTTATTTAAACTTCTTCAACGTTTCTTTCGTAAAATCAGACAATACTAATCTTCCACTTATTGCTGCTCTTTCGGCTAGTAAATTGTCCCAATCTTCTGTTCCTCTCCAGAAAACTTTTTTCATTTCGAGCATCGCTTCTGGATTGTAGGTACATAAATGCTCTGCAAATTTTTGAACGGCTTCGTCCATTTCTTCTATATTTTCAAATACTTGAGCAAACAAACCTTTTTCTTTTGCCCAAGTTGCCTCATAAAATGTATTGGCGTCGATTGCTATTTGTGACATTGCTGAAACTCCCATTTTTCTTTCGATTGCCGGAGAAACAACGAATGGTCCGATTCCGACGTTTAGTTCTGATAATTTTATTGCTGCAAATTTTGTTGCCATACAATAATCAGTTGCTGCTGCTATTCCTACTCCGCCACCAACGGTTTTTCCTTGAATGCGTCCGATGATGAATTTTGGACATTTTCTCATTGCGTTGATTACATTGGCAAATCCTGAGAAAAATACTTTTCCGGTTGCGGCATCGTTGATGGAAATTAGTTCTTGAAAACTTGCTCCGGCGCAGAATGTTCGGTCGCCACCACTTTTTAGGATGATTACTTTTACTTCTGAATTATTTCCAACTTCTGTTATTGTGTTGGCTAATTGTGCTAATATATCGCTAGGCAATGAGTTTTGTTCTGGATGAAAAAACTCAATTGTGGCGATGTTGTTTTCTATATTTTGTTTTACGTATGCGTTCATTTTTGTTTAAAGTTTAAGGTCTAAAGTTTTTTAAACCATTAAGAAATTAAGTTTGATTAAGTTTTTTAGCCACGGATTACACAGATTTAACTGATTATCGCTGATTTTCTTTTTTATTCTATATTCCTAGCCCTGATAGTAGCGGCATCCTTTTTCTTTTTTCTTTAAAAAGGAAAAGATAGAGCGGATAGCAGGATTAGCTTCTAATCATTATTCTACAAAATATTAAATTGTTCAAAGTGATGATTTAAATGCTTTCTTTCTAACAGATAAGAGGCGTATTTATTCATTTCTCCAAAAACCATATTCTTTAAAATGGCTTCTGGATTTTCTTTGAAATAGGTTTTGTAATTTTCTTTGGCTTCGAAAAATTTGGCTTTGGCTGTTTCAAAATCGGGATGGATTAAATCTTCCAATTCGTCTTTTTTCATCGTTGGAAACTTGGTTCCCATTGGGAATTTGTCGTAATTGTATAACGAATTATGAACTTTATCCAAAATCTTTTCGGGCGTTGCTATTTCGAAATCTTGAATTTCACCTGACATAATTCTGTAACCTTCTTCCAAATGTTCTAACAAATGCTGTGGCGTTAGAATTCCCCAACTTGGTTTTGAATTTTCGGTTAGTTTATTGATGCATTCCGCTATTTTTTCATCGGTCATTTCAACGAAAACCTCTTGTTTTTTCTGCACCATTGTTAAAATTGTTGCTACTGCAACCAATTCGTTTTCGGTGTCAAAAACTTCTACAAACCATTTTACAATTCCGCTTGGATGTTCGGCTGAAGCTACATCTCTATCTACTTTTTGTTTACACGTTAAACGTACATAAACCGTATCATTGTGGTAAATTGGACGCAGGAAACGACATTCTTCCAATCCATAATTTGCGGCAACTGGACCTTTATTTGGATAAACGAACAAACCTGCAGCTGCTGCTAAAATGAAGTAACCGTGCGCCGTTCGCTTTTTGAAAATACTACCATCTAGCGAAGTAATATCGGTGTGTGCGTAGAAATGATCCCAAGTGATGTTGGCAAAATTGATGATGTCAGTATCAGTAACAGTTCTGTTGTGTGTTCGCAATGACATTCCGGGTTGGATGTCTTCCCAATGGTATTGAAACGGATGTTGTGTGATTTCTTTATAGGCCGAATTCGCTTGATAAATTCCAGTGATTTCAGTCAAAGTTGTTGGCGATCCTTGAATTGCACAACGTTGCATATAATGTTTGATTCCGCGAACGCCACCCATTTCTTCTCCGCCACCAGCGCGACCTGGTCCACCGTGAACCAATAATGGCAATGGCGAACCGTGACCTGTGCTTTGTTTGGCATTTTCACGATTTAAAACTAAAATTCTTCCGTGATGTGAAGCTGCGTTTACTACATATTCTTTAGCAATTTCATCAGAATTTGTTACGATAGACGACACTAACGAACCTTTACCCATTTGAGCTAACTCAATAGCTTCGTCAAGGTTTTTATATGGCATTATTGTTGAAACTGGTCCAAATGCCTCGGTTTCGTGAACGGCTAAATTGGTGAACGGATTGTCTTCGCGAAGTAAAATTGGGCTAATGAAAGCGCCTTTCTCGTCTGCTCCGATTATGTTGGTTTTTTCTAAATCTCCGTAAACTATTTTGGCAGATTTTGATAATTCTTGTACTCTTCCTTTTAAAACATCGACTTGGTCTTTACTAACCAATGCACCCATTCGAACTTCTTTTAATCTTGGGTCACCGATAGCAACTTTATCTAATGATTTTGAAAGAGCAGCTTGAACATCATCCATCAATTTCTCTGGGACAATCATACGACGGATTGCAGTACATTTTTGTCCGGCTTTTACAGTGATTTCGCTTCGAGCTTGGTTTATGAATAAATCAAATTCGGGTGTTCCTGGAACTGCATCTTCACCTAAAATTGATGCGTTCAAACTATCAGCTTCCATCGTAAACGGAACTGATTCTTCTATTAATCTTGGATGTGATTTTAACAATCTTCCTGTGGCTGCCGAACCTGTAAATGTGATTACGTCTTGGCTTTCCACTGTATCAAAAATGTTTTTGGCAGTTCCCGAAATCAATTGTAAAGCGCCTTCGGGTAAAATATTAGATGCTATAATTTCACGAACTACAGCTTCTGTTAAATAAGCTGTAACTGGAGCTGGCAAAACAACCGCTGGCATTCCGGCCATCCAATTACAGGCGCACTTTTCTAACATTCCCCAAATTGGGAAATTAAAAGCGTTGATGTGAATCGCTACTCCTTTTTTAGGAACTAAAATATGATGCGCCATAAATCGACCACCTTTGGACAAATCGATTGGGTCGCCTTCTACGTGATACGATTGATTTGGGAATAATTTTCGTAAGGAAGCATTGGCATATAAGTTTCCGAATCCACCTTCGATGTCAATCCACGAATCGACGCGAGTTGCACCGGTTCTATAACTAATTTCGTAGAATGCTTCTTTACGTTTGGTTAAATACATCGCCAAACTTTTAATCATATTCCCGCGTTCTTGGAAGGTCATTTTTCGGAGTTTTTCACCGCCTTTGGTTCTTCCATAATGCAAAATGGCTGGAATATCTAATCCTTCGACAGATGTTTCTGCGATGAATTCTCCTGTGACTGCGTCAAAAGAAGGTTTTCCTTCTCCAGTTGCAGATGTCCATTTTCCTTGTACGTAATGTTGTGTTTTGTTCATATTACCAATATGTCGCTCATACAGAGCTTTTATATTAAAATAAAAATCTTTTTTCCATTTTTTTTCCATTTTTTCCATTGGCTAAAGCCAACGGCTATTCAGCTACGCGTTCGATAATTGCTGCGTAGCCTTGACCAACTCCGATGCACATTGTGATTAATGCGTATCGTTTTCCTGTTAGTTTTAATTCTAATGCTGCTGAATAGGCGATTCTTGCTCCGGTTACTCCTAGTGGATGCCCGATTGCTATTGCGCCACCGTTTGGGTTTATTCTTGGATCGTTGTCTTGCAATCCTAATTCGCGAATGCATGCTATACTTTGTGCTGCGAATGCTTCGTTTAATTCAATAATGTCGATTTGATCTAATGTTAAACCTGCTTTTTCTAAAGCTTTTTTGGTGGCTTCTACTGGACCAATTCCCATAATTCTTGGTTCTACTCCTACTACCGATGAACTTACAATTCGAGCCAATGGTTTTAAGTTGTATTTTTTAACAGCTTCTTCTGACGCAATTATTGTTGCACAAGCTCCGTCATTTAATCCTGAAGCGTTTCCTGCGGTTACACTTCCGTCTTTCTTGAAAGCTGGACGTAACTTTGATAAACCTTCCATTGAAGTGGTTGGCTTTATGAATTCGTCTTTTGAAAATTGAATAGCATCGCCTTTTCTTTGTGGAATTTCAACCGTAACTATTTCTTTGGCTAATCTTCCTGAGGTTTGTGCTACTGTTGCTTTTTGTTGGCTATTTAATGCAAACGTATCCTGATCTTCACGAGTGATATTGTATTTTTCTACTAGATTTTCAGCTGTTTCACCCATGGCATCTGTGCCGTACATTTCGTGTAGTTTTGGATTTATAAAACGCCATCCGAAGCTGGTATCGTACATTTTAGAATCGGTTCCATAAGCTGATGATGGTTTTGAAACCACTAATGGTCCGCGAGTCATATTTTCGATTCCGCCTGCTATGAAAATGTGTCCGTCTCCTGCTTTTATGGCGCGATTGGCGTGGATTATTGCTGACAATCCTGAACTGCAAAGTCGGTTTACAGTTTCGCCTGGAACTGTGTATGGTAATCCTGCTAATAAAAGAGACATTCTAGCTACATTACGGTTGTCTTCTCCTGCTTGATTGGCGCAACCTATGATTACGTCGTCGTAAGCTTCTTTTGGAATGTTTGGATTATTTTCTACTACGGATTTGATGACCAATGCTCCTAAATCATCTGGACGAACCGATGCTAGTGTTCCTTGGTAACTTCCGATTGGAGTTCTTACTCCGTCTATGATGTATGCTTCCATATTTCAGTTGGCAGTTTTCAGTTGGCAGTTTTCAGTTGCGCAACTTTGAACTTATATTTGTTTTTTATTTTATTATCTATTCAATACATTTACTATTTAGCCCTGATGCAAGGGAAAAGCCTCGCTTCTTTAGCGAGCTTTGGAAAGGCAGCAGGAATTGCCATTACTGAAAATGCCCGAGCCATTCGCTCCTGACTTCGACAAGCTCAGCCTGACAGTTTCTATTCTTCCCAATCTTTTTGGGTGCGATAAACTACGCCTTTGAAAAGTGCTACTAATTCGTCGCCTCTTTTTACTTCTATTATATTGAATCCTAGTTTGTTATTTACTTTTTCTATTACTGATTCGGCGGTTAGATAATCGCCTTCGTTTACGGCTTCGATGTGATTAATGGACGTTTCTATGGATACGGAAAATTTACCGTGCGTGTTGGCGGCGAATCCGAAAGCGGTGTCGGCCAACGAATAGGTGATTCCGCCGTGGGCTTTGTACATACTATTGAGCATTTCTCTGCGAACTGTAATTGCTACTTTGCAACGACCGATTTCGCATTCGAGAATTTCAATGCCGAGCCATTGGCTGTAGGCGTCTTGAGACAACATTTTGTATGGTATTTTTGTTCCTTCCATTTTTTAAACCATTAAGGTATTAAGTTTCATTAAGAAAAATGTGTTTTGAAAGCTTAATTTTACAAAAGACAAATGCAATCTAGCCCTGATTGCAATGGAAATACTTTTTTAACTCCGACAGAGTTTTGAACTCTGTCGGAGTTGAAAAAGATTGTAATGGAAAGCAGGAAAATGGAAACCAAAAAATCCCGAGCCATTCGCTTCTTAATGAGAATCTGAAACAAGTTCAGATTAAAACCCTAAAATCAACTTAGCGATTGAAAAGTAGATTAAAATTCCGCAGATGTCGTTGCTTGTTGTTATGAATGGTCCAGTTGCAAGTGCTGGATCAATGTTGAATTTATCAAGAATTAATGGAATTGATGTGCCGATTAGCGACGCAATGATGATTACAGAAAGCAAGGCGATGGTGACAATTATTCCGATTTTTATGTCAACGCCTAACAAAAAATGACTTCCTAAAAATAGTATTATTGCAAGTATTAATCCGTTAAGTAAACTGAGTGATATTTCTTTTAATAATCGATTAAATATAGTTCCGCTGATGGAATGATTGGCTAAACCTTGAACAATAATTGCTGATGATTGAACGCCAACATTTCCTGCCATTGCGGCAATTAATGGTGTAAAAAAGAATAATTCTTTATGAAACTGCATTGCGCCTTGAAAACTTTCTAGTAAAGTTACGCTGATAAATCCACCAAAAAGTGCTAAAACTAGCCATGGTAATCGCGCTTTTGTGAGTTCGAGAATGCTATCATCGGCTTCAACGTCTTGCGAGATACCGGCAGCCAATTGGTAATCTTTGTCGGCTTCGTCCTTGATAACGTCTACGATATCATCGATAGTGATTCGGCCAACTAATCGTCCCATTTCGTCTATAACTGGAATGGCTTCTAAGTCGTATTTTTGCATGATTCGAGCAACCTCAACATTGGAATCATTGACACGAACAGAGTCTACTTTTTTGATGTAAACCTCTCTAATCATGGTTCTTGAAGAAGTGACTAATAAATCTTTTAGCGATAAACGTCCTTTTAATCTGTTTTCGTCATCGACTACATATATAGAATGAACTCTTGTAACGTTTTCGGCTTGAATTCGCATTTCTTTTACGCAAGTGAGAACGTTCCAGTTTTCGTTGACTTTTACTAATTCTTTTCCCATTAAACCACCAGCAGAATCTTCATCGTAACGTAATAAATCAACGATATCTTTAGCGTGTTCAACGTCTTCAAGCTCAGAGATTACTTGTTCTTTTTTGCTTTGTGGAAGTTCACCAATAATATCGGCAGCATCATCGGTGTCGAGCTCGTCTATTTCTTCGGCGATTTCTTTGGCAGATAGTCCGCGTAGGATTTTTTCACGAACGTCGTCTTCTAGTTCAAGAAGAATTTCGGCGGTAATTTCGCTATCTAATAGTTTAAAAATATAGATTGCCTCTTCTGATTCTAATTCGTCAAAAATTTCGGCAATATCAGCATGGTGCAAATCATTCAACAAAATACCCAATTCGTGGTCATTCTTTTGATGAATTAATTGCTCTATTTGAACTAAAAGTTCTTTGCTGATTTTAAACTGCATTGGCTTCTATTTTTTGGGTAAGTTCTATAAATTGTTCTACTGATAATTGCTCTGGACGAAGGTCAAAGATAGTGTCTTCTCTTAAATTATCGGACAAATTTAATGCTTTTAAACTATTGCGCATGGTTTTTCTGCGTTGTTGAAAAGCCATTTTTACTACTGTAAAAAGCATTTTTTCGCTGCAAGGCAAATTGTAATTTTCTTTTCTTCGCATGCGCATCACGCCCGATTTTACTTTTGGTGGCGGAATAAAAACCGTTTCATCAACTGTAAATAAATACTCAACATCATAAAATGCTTGTGCTAAAACAGATAGGATTCCGTAGACTTTACTTCCTTTTTTAGAGCAAATTCTTTCGGCCACTTCTTTTTGAAACATTCCGGCAAATTCTGGTATTTGATTGCGATATTCTAATGTTCTAAAAACAATTTGTGTAGAAATATTGTAAGGAAAATTTCCGATGATTGCGAATTGCTTTCCATCAAAAATTTCATTGACATTGTATCGCAAGAAATCCTTTGAAATGATTTTATCTTTTAGCTTCGGAAAGTTCTCATCTAGGTACGTAACCGATTCAGTATCGATTTCAATTACGTAAGTATTGATAGGTTTTTCCAATAAATATTTGGTCAAAACACCCATTCCTGGACCAATTTCTAATACATCATTATAACCTTCAAGATTTAATGTATCGGCAATGGCTTTGGCGATAGATTCGTCTTTTAAGAAATGTTGTCCGAGGTGTTTTTTGGCTTTTACTTTTTCCATGTTGTTTGCCGCGAAGGCGCTAAGTCGCTAAGGTTTTTTTTATTTGCAAATGAACTTGCTGAGCAAATTTACTTATTTTTGATTTCTATGAGCTGTTGAATATCCAATAAATCTTTTGGTCTGTTCGCTTTAATTTTACTTGTTATTAAATCTTCAAAAGATAATACATTCCATCTTAAAAAGGTTTTTTCATTGATTGTTACTTGTTCACTGTCGTTAAAAGCTTCATCAAAAGATTTATTCACAGAAAAATTAGTGATTAACTCTAAATTAAGATCTAAAGGCGAAAATTTGATTGAAATATTTTGCTCTCTATTTTTAACTTTCTCAGGAAAATCTTTGATTTCATAACCCATATCATTAAACGTTGCAACAAGATTAATAAAGTTTTCATTAGTAGTCTCAATCCAAAAATCAACATCGGCTGAATGCCTTTGATAACCATGAAAGTTAACTGCACCGCCACCAACCATCAACATTCTTACGTTATGTTTATTGGCAGTAGAAATAAATTCATCTATATTCTGTTCCCAAAGTTTCATAATTTATTTTGCTTTCAATTCAATAATGAAATTATCCTTAGAACTATCAACTTTATTCTTAACAGGAAATTGACTCATTCTTTCCATCAAACGTAAAAACGCATAAATACGATCAGCCTTTGATAATTTTAAAAAATCATCTTGCTGTTGTTTATTACTTTCGTCTTTAGTTTGAAATTTAATTTCCATATCAAAAAAACATTAATTCGTCTGAAAAAACTCTGAAATCATTTCTAATTCTGTTCTAAAAGCTAACATTTTGTCGCCAAAAAGTCGTGCGCCTTCATCTCTTAATCGTGGTGCGTCTTCATCGTAATAACGTTGTAATGTTTCCATAGAATCGGTTGTGTATTGAATGGCATAGGTTGTTCCGCCCATTTCTTCTTCTACTAAAACTTTTACCATTCGTGCCGACGAAAATTTTCCTGTGGCAAGAACGTCATTGATATGTTTGGTTTGCATCCAATTCATCCATTGATCATGAACGCTTTCTTGAATGTTTATTGTTACGTTATATAAAATCATACGATTGAAGATTTTTGAATTTTGAATTTTGATTTTTGAACTTTTGAAACTGATATTATCTAAATATCTTTATCGCCTCTAATTTTTCTATATTTTTTTTGTGCTTCTACAAAGTAAATGCTATCGGCTTTATTGAGAATTATTTGTTCGTATAGTGGTTTTGCTTTTTCAAAATCTCCCATTTGATTGTAAATTTCGGCAGAAAAAAACAAGGCTTCATCAATATAAATACACTCTTTATGGTTGTCAATTATTTGCTGATAATTACTTAATGCTAAATTGTATTCGTTCTTTTTTTCGTAGATTTTTCCAATTCTTAAAAGCGTTACTGGTTCAATTGCATCACCTTTGTTTTCTTTTAAAATTTGCTGAAAAGCTACTAATGCATCTTCTTTTTTATCTTGAAAAACTAAAAAATCGGCACGAGAAAATTTCTTTAAAGCTACTTGAGTAGAATCTTCTACGGTATTGTCTGAAATCAATAAATATAAATCTAAAGCATCGTTGGCAATAAGTTGTGTTGATGCTGATTTTAATACTTTAAGTTGGTGTTCTGCCCATTTAAAATCGGCTTTGTAATAACTTGTTTTGGCAGTTTTCAAACTTGCTTCTTGCCCAATTGGGTTATTATTGGACTCATTTTCAATTTGAGAATAATAGATTAAGGCTTGATTGAATTTCTCTTCAAATAATAAAATGTCGCCCAATTCCATTTTCATTTCTGCAATTTGTTGCCTATTTAAAGGCATTTCCAGAACATTTTTTAGAATTGTTTTTCCGGTTTCGGCATCTTTTAAATTGAAGGTTGCAAAATGTGCTTTGATTTTTAACAACGATAATGTAAACGGACTTACTCCAAATTCCTTTATCAAATTATCCAATTCTTGATTGATGGCTGGATAGTCTTTGGGTTGCGCTTTCTTTATTTTCATTTCCATCAAATAGGAATGCGACTGAATTTGCAAATCTAAATCTTTGGTGTTTTCTAGTACAAATCCGAGAATTTCTGTTGCTGCTTCATCGTCATTTTCTTCAATAGCTAGTTGTCCTAAATTGATGATGTTCGAAAATGATTCGGGATCGCGTTTATAAATTGCTTTTTCTTGAATAAATGCTTTTCCGTACTCTTTTTGTTGCACATAAAACCAACTTAAATATTCGTTCCAGAAAATATCTTGATTCTTTTGAATTCGAACTAAAAGCGCTTTCCGTAACATATCATTGAATGATGTTGTAGCATCTTCAGTCATGTATCTTGATAATTGATTTTGAATTGTAACCATAATCTGCGGATTATTGAACGATTCATTCAACAATTTTTCAATCATGGTTTCGGCATCACCTTTTTGTCCGTAAAGCAATGCCACTTGATAATTAAAATTCAATTTCGGATCTAAATCCATTGCCGTTTGATAAGCTAATATGGCATAATCAGTCAATCCTTTTTTATCAAATAAATATCCAATACCAAAACTATCTGCTGGATTTTTCTTTATTTTTTCAATTGCTTGATTGTAGTATTTCGTCGCTTCCGATTGATTCTTTTGTAGTTGATAATTGTATCCTATATCAACTAACAAAGTAGATTGTTTGTATTTATTGAATCGTTCTTGAAGTGCTTTTTCTGCTTTTTCAAATTGTTGTAATTGCTGATAACACTCAACTGCTTTCTGAAAAAAATTGAAATTATTGGGTTGATTTTTTAGCAATTCTTCGTAGCTGATTACTGCTTTTTCAAACTCTCCTCTATCAAAATAATTTTGCGCTAATTGTTCATTTTGAGATTGAACAAATAACGAAATTGTTAAGAATAATAAGGTAAAGAGTTTTTTCATATATGTAAAATTTATTTTTTAGAGGTCATATATGTTATCGCCGTTTATAGGTGTTTGTTTCACAAACTCTTTGTTAGTGGCGATTTCATCAATTGTATCTAAAAAACAATGTACTAAAGTAACACATTTTGTGCCAATTTAGTACATTATAGTGTAAGATTAACTTTTAGTTAATAATATCAAATCCGGTGTATTTGCGCAATACTTCTGGAATTACAATTCCTTCTGGCGTTTGATAATTTTCTAATATTCCGGCCATAACTCTTGGTAATGCAAGAGAACTTCCGTTTAATGTATGTGCCAATTGGTTTTTTCCGTCTTTATCTTTAAATCGCAATTTCAAACGATTGGCTTGAAACGTTTCAAAATTAGAAACAGATGAAATTTCCAACCATCGATCTTGAGCTGTAGAAAACACTTCGAAATCGTAGGTTAATGCTGATGCAAATCCCATATCGCCACCACAAAGTCTTAAAACTCGGTATGGTAATTTCAATTCATCAAGAATTTCTTTGACGTGTTCTACCATTCCTTCTAAAGCTTCGTAAGATTTATCTGGATGTTCAATTCGAACGATTTCTACTTTATCAAATTGATGCAAACGGTTTAGCCCACGAACGTGTGCGCCCCAACTTCCTGCTTCTCTTCTAAAGCAAGGTGTGTAACCTGTACATAAAACTGGTAATTCATTTTCAGACAAAATTACATCACGAAAGATATTTGTTACCGGAACTTCGGCCGTTGGAATTAAATACAAATCGTCTTTTGCATCGTGGTACATCTGACCTTCTTTGTCTGGCAATTGTCCAGTTCCATAAGCAGAAGCTTCGTTTACCATGTGCGGCACTTGATATTCAAGATAACCAGCATCTGTATTTTTATCTAAAAAGTACGAAATTAAAGCACGTTGCAATTTGGCTCCTTTTCCTTTATAAACAGGAAATCCTGGAGCTGTAATTTTAGTTCCCAATTCGAAATCGATGATGTCGTATTTTTTTATCAAATCCCAATGAGGCAATGCGCCTTCATGCAAAGCTGGGATTTCTCCCGATTCGAATACATTTAAATTATCATCGGCACTTTTTCCAACAGGAACTATATCTGCTGGTAAATTAGGTAGCAAATACATTTTTTGCAACAAATCGTGTGCTAATGTTTCAAGTCGTTCTGATGCATCTTTACTCGTCTCTTTTAATGCAACATTTTTTAACTTTAAAATCTCTGCTTTAGCTTTCTCGCCATTTTTCATTAAATCACCTATGTCTTTGGACAACTTATTAGATTCTGAAAGAGCATTATCCATTTCGGCTTGAACCGCTCTACGAATTTCGTCTAAGGCAACAACTTCCTTAACCAAATCTTTAACATCTAAATTTCTTTTTGCTAAAGCTTGAATTACTTTCTCTTGATTCTCTCTAATAAAGGCTATCTGTAACATGGTTTAATTTTATAAGATTGCAAATTTAAGGAATTGGTTTTTATTATTGAACTATTATAAAAAGATAATCATTCGTTGTAAAATCATCAATAATAGGCGCTTAAAACCAATTTTAGGACATGTTTAAAACTTATGATTGTAAATAATTAGTATATTCGCAAAAAATTACCATTTGTCATGAAAAAAACCTACTTATTATTATTCCTTTTTTCGATAACCTTTTCATTTGCCCAAACCAATGAAAAAGAGTTAAATGAAATAGTCGAAGCTGAGATGAAATCGGCTTCGAATTTAATGGAATTAGCGGTTAATCCGAACACTTTAAATTATGATGTTACTTATCAAAAATTAGAATTTACAGTTAATCCAGCTGTTTATAACATTGTTGGAAAAGTTACTACAACTTACACAGCATTGTCTAATATGTCAACCGTAACCTTTGACTTGACCAATGAATTGGTTGTGAGTTCAGTAAAATTAGGTGCAACAAATCTTACTTTTCTACAAAATGCCAATGACGAACTTGTTATCACGCTTCCATCGATACAATTAGCAGGAACTTCTAGAATAATTGAAATAAATTATTCGGGCGCGCCAGCAACAGGAGAACAAGCTTTTACAACATCAACCCACAATGGAACTCCAGTTATTTATACTTTATCTGAACCATTTGGTGCAAGGGATTGGTGGCCTTGTAAACAAGATTTAAATGATAAAATAAATTCGATTGATATCTACATTACAGCACCTTCACAATATGTTAGTGCATCAAATGGTCTTGAGATTAGCCAAGTTGTTAACGGTTCTAATAAAACAACTCATTTTCATCACAACTATCCTATTCCTGCTTATTTAGTAGCTATTGCCGTTACTAATTATTCTATTTTTAATCAAACTGCAGGAACTGCTCCAAATGATTTTCCAGTTGTAAATTACATATATCCAGAAACTCTTACACCTGCTGTTCAAACTCAATTAGCACAAACACCTTTAATTATGAATTTGTTTGAAACGTTATTTGAAGTATATCCTTTTCATAACGAAAAGTATGGGCATGCACAATTTGGTTGGGGCGGAGGAATGGAGCATACTACAGTTTCATTTATGCAAAATTTTAGTCGTGGCTTAATTGCTCATGAATTGGCACACCAATGGTTTGGGAACAAAATAACCTGTGGAACTTGGAAAGACATTTGGTTAAATGAAGGATTTGCAACTTATTTATCATCATTAGTTATTGAAAATTTTGATGGAAATGCCGCTTTTATTGCTAATAAAAACAGTATTATTAACAACATAACCTCGCAACCGAATGGCGCCGTTTATTTAACAGATACTGAGGCTACTAATGTTGGCAGAATTTTCAGCAGTAGATTATCGTACAATAAAGGTGCGATGGTTTTAAACATGCTTCGATTAAAGATGGGTGACGTGATGTTCTTCCAAGCTTTAAAAAATTATTTAGCCGACACTAATTTAGCCTTCAAATATGCTGTTACATCAGACTTAAAATCACACTTAGAAGCAGTTTATGGAAGCAGTTTAACAGAATTCTTTGATGATTGGGTTTACAAACAAGGTTATCCAACCTATACTGTAACGGCTCAAAATTGGGGTACTGGTCAAGCTAAAATAACTATCGGACAAACGCAATCACATTTATCAGTACCGTTCTTTGAAATGCCTGTTCCTGTTAGACTTACTGGCGCTGGTGGATTAACATTTGATACTGTTTTAAATAATACATCAAACAATCAAGAATTTATTATTTCGGTTCCTTTTGTAGTAACTGGAGTGGAATTTGACCCAGAAAAAGATATAATTTCTAAAAATAACACGGCAACTTTAGCTAACGAAAATTTCGAATTAGAAAACGGAATTGCGATTTATCCAAATCCTGTTCAAAACGAACTTCACATTCAATTACCATCAAATATTACTATTAATTCGGTTTCACTATTTAACGGAATCGGACAGAAAGTTCTTGAAAACTCTAATAGTGATTTCTCAGTAAACACTTTATCCTCGGGCGTTTATTATGTAGAAATTGAAACTTCTGAAGGTACATTTCATAAAAAAATTATAAAAAATTAGACATAAATAACATATTTAGTAAAAAGTAAGGTGAAAACCTTACTTTTGCTTTTTAAGAAATTACATTTATAGATTAATGATACAAGTTGCACAAATTATTTTTATTTTATCAGTATTAGTTATACTACATGAATTCGGACATTATATCGCCGCAAAAATCTTTAAAGTTAGAGTTGAGAAATTCTACCTTTTTATGGATGCTGGCTTTTCATTACTAAAGAAAAAAATTGGAGATACAGAATGGGGAATTGGTTGGTTGCCAATTGGTGGTTACGTAAAACTTTCTGGAATGATTGATGAAAGTATGGACACCGAACAAATGAAACAACCAGCACAACCATGGGAATTTAGATCGAAACCAGCTTGGCAACGTTTAATAATTATGTTGGGCGGTATATTTGTAAATATTGTGTTAGCAATAACAATTTATACTATCATGTTTTCTACTGTCGGGCAAAAATACATCGCTACAGATGTTGTTCAAAAAAATGGGTTAAGCTTCACTCAAATAGGAAAAGATGTAGGTTTTATAAATGGAGACAAAATTATTTCTGTTGATGGTGAGCCTGTTCAAAACAAATTCAACAGACTAATTATTGATGTACTTTTAAGTGATAAACTAATTGTTGAGCGAAATGGTCAACCAAAAGAACTAAAATTATCAGACGAAAGTAAAGCCAAAATACTTGGTACAGAAGGCAAAAATTTCATGATGCCTAGAATTGAAGGCTTCAAAATTGATTCAATTTTACCAAAATCTGCTGCGTTCAATGCTGGATTAAAAGTTGACGATAGGATCACATCAGTTGATGGTAAAACGTTTAAATACTATGACGAATTCACAAATTTGTTATCTAATAAAGCAAATGATTCTATTGCACTAGTTGTAGTTAGAAATAACAATACGGTTAATTTAAAAGCTAAACTTGACAAAGACAGTAAACTAGGTTTTCGTCCTAAACTTACTTTAGCCAATGATAAAGAAAAGTTTGAAGTAGTAAACAAACTATCATTTGGACAAGCTTTACCACAAGCTGCTAAAGAATCATGGCAGTTATTAGTTTATAATGTAAAACAGTTTAAACTAATCTTAAAACCAAAAACGCAAGCATACAAACAAGTTAAAAGTCCAATTGGTATCGCTAGAATGTTACCAGACGAATGGAATTGGGAATTTATTTGGAGCTTTACCGCACTTTTTTCAATTGGTTTAGCATTCATGAATTTACTTCCTATACCAGGATTAGATGGTGGACATGCACTTTTTACAATTGTAGAAATGATTACTGGCAAAACTTTAAACGAAAAAACTGCTGGTTACGTTCAAACGTTCGGAATGATTATCTTGCTGAGTCTAATGGCTTTAACCTTTGGCAAAGATATTTATCAATTAGTGGTTGATAAACTTTTGTAAAAAAAATTAATTTTTTTACAATTTTAATTTGCAAAACGTAAAAAACATATTATATTTGCAACCGCTTAGCAGATAAGAAATAGGTTTTCAAGTCACAAATAAGCCTCAAAAAAGTTCATCCATTATTGAAAATATACAGTTTCCTCCTTAGCTCAGTTGGTTAGAGCATCTGACTGTTAATCAGAGGGTCCTTGGTTCGAGCCCAAGAGGGGGAGCTCTACTGACAAAGCCGCTAATTTAGCGGCTTTTTCTTTTGTATCTATTTGATAATCAAAAACATACCCGCTTACAAACGGGTTCGAGAAGTATAAAATAAAATTATGGGATTTTTGGGCGATTTCTCGAACCGCTTTAATATTAATACTCCCAAACCACACTTATTATCGTTTTAAGCTGTTTATAAGGAATACAATATTCAAAAAACAGACTATCATCTTCATCATCTTTTAACTCAAACCACGTGGACTTATATATTTGTTGAGCCTTATCACTACTAGAATACAAAAAATCATATTCAGCGTCAATATATTCTTGTGCAACAGAGTCTTCAGGCGGTCCCAATTTTGTAATATCTTTAATTTTTATCCAGTAACCATCTGACTTACTCCAATACTTAACAGCTCCATTATTAATAAAAACTACGAAGAGTGGATAAATGTTTAATGTTAATAATCTGTAGATGATTGAAGTTAAGCTGGTTTTAAATCTTTCGGAAAGTTCTTTTACTAAATCTGGAGAAAATTTTCTGCGATAAGTGACATTTCTTATTGTATCTTCGGGCATTAAAAGTTCTGATGCAAAATCATTAGCTTCCCATTCCTGAATACCTTTCTTTGCTTGTTGTTCAGCACTGTTAAACCAATTTAATGTATTGGCTGTTTCATTATGTACTTCTAAGTCTAATTTATCATGCAATAAATAATGCCCAACTTCATGAGCAATAGTGAATCGCTTTCTTTCCTCGAATTGGATTTCAGAATTTATTTTTATTAAGGTTTTAGATTTGCCTCTTATAATTTTACCATCAGAACTTGACAACTTTTCTTCAACTAATGTTGCTCCAAGTGCGGCAACGAAAATATCCATAGGAATATCTGTAATTTCATCAAAGCCAATTTCTTCTAATAGTGCTTTAGCCCTATTTGAACCTTTTCTATTTTTGATCATCTTCTAGTTGCTCCAGTAATTCTAATAAGTTTTGATCTTTTATTATTTCTTTTATTTCCTCAATACCCAGATTTTCAAGATTTCGGTATTGAACTTGGAATTTATTGTTAGCAATTAGATTTTTTAAATAGCTGATTGGCTTATCAATATTATTCTCGATTGCATTTTGTATTAACGCTGAAGCTTTTTCTAACAAGGCAATATCTCTTTGCTTATTAATATATCCCTTTAAGAGGAATGAGTGCTTACGGAAATTTTTAAGGGCATAATCTTCAAGCTCATTAATATTGAAACCTTGCTCTTTAAGTATCTCATCATAAGTACTAGAATCGCCGTCAATAATTTGCGAGATAATCGCCTGGTCAATCTTTTTGATGAAGTTATTTTTCATAATTCAACACTTTCAATTTTTCTTTTATAAACGGTAATTT
Source organism: Flavobacterium sp. (assembly GCF_003525665.1). GTDB lineage: Bacteria > Bacteroidota > Bacteroidia > Flavobacteriales > Flavobacteriaceae > Flavobacterium. The sequence continues at coordinate 6,124 of NZ_DQDX01000054.1, read as the reverse complement.
ACGGTCTAACCGCTTTTTGATATTTGTAAGCTCCTCGATGCTGATACCAAGTAGCTCTGACAAATCGTTTCGTTTCATACCATTGATTATATATGGTTCAAACAACAATAACTCATCATCCGTTGCTCCCATACCTGCTAATTCATCATGGCATACGGTTAATAATGATTGATAATCGGAATCATCAAAAGACATTTCCGTATCATTATCGAGAATTTCAAATGTTTCATTTGCTTTTTCAAGTTCGGCACTTAATGTATTAGAAATAACGCTGTCTAATGCGCTTATTATCTGCTTTCGGAAATCAGGGAATTTTTCAGGATACCAATTCCTGCCACCTTCCTTGAGGAACGCTTCGATTGTATCATTAATCATATCCTCAATCATAATGCCCCTGAAACCCTTCTGATGATTATATTTGATTCCAAAAACAGTTTTAAGCCGAATGATAGCGTGTTTGAAAAGAATAGCATAAAACTCCGAAGTATAGACTTCTTGAAGTGCTTTGCATTTCTCATCAAAAGTTGCAACTTTTCTATTATCTGACTTCATTTATATAGTAATGCTTAAATTTTAGAAAAAATTTCCATAGCGATGGCAATTTATAAAATTTTTGTAGCATTACAATGTATATAAGAGGTTTAACTTAAAAATAAAATTATGAGCAGGTCAGCAAATTATGTGATTTCTGGTGTGTGGAAAGATTCGAGTGACAATATTACTCATGTAATGTTGCATCCCGTTAATGACGGAGATACATGGAGCATGGGCGAAAAAACATCAGAAGCAAGTACAATAGCACTATTAAAAAAAGGAAATGTTATTAGAACAGTAGTATGGGGTTATCCTAGTTGGACTATAAAGTCCAAAGTAACCTATGTTCAAGGATTCACAAAAGAATATTTAAGGAGCGAAGCGAATGCTACCCCAAAAGACAATTTAGATAATTTAATATCAATGAAAGCAATTAAATAATTATGGATAAGAATTTACACTTAGATTCGGTAATTAAAACGCATCAAATTACCAAAGAAGAAAAGCTTTTGAATAAGTACAAAGACAAAAACAAGGAAGTTAAGGAAGCATTAGAAAAGAAATACGAAAGCAATATTTACGCTCCTTTCAATTCAGGTTCTTACGCAAAAAACACGGCGGTAAATATCAAATTTGATTTTGATATGGTATGCCCTTTTAAAAGAAATGCATTTGGTTCCAATGGAACATTAAAACAGATGTATGAAGACGTTTTTGATTTTCTAAATGAGAAATATAAAGAAGAGGCAACTGTCAGAAAGCAAAAAGTATCCATTGGTATTGAATTTTTTGCCGATGCAGACGGAGATGTTGTGAAAATCGATGTTGTGCCAGGTCGCGAATTAAATCAGGATCAATATAAGGACGACGAAAATCTCAATCTGTATGTTTACTACAAGTATGGAAATTTTGACGAGGGGAGTGAGAGAATTAAAACCAATGTGCAGGCTCAGATTAAAAACATCAAAGACAGGGCAACTACCGAGAAAGATTCAATTCGAAAAATTATTCGTCTGTTAAAAGTATGGAAAAGCACCAAGTACAATTACCCTACGAAATCCTTCTTTTTGGAACTGATTACAATTAAGGCTTTTGACAACAAAGAAATCTCTGGGAATTTATGGAGTAAGCTTGAAGCTGTATTACAGTATATCCGTGACGAAGTTACTGGCGAGAGTTTTACACTGAAAGACCCAGGGAATAGTTCTAATGACTTAATCGAAACCTTAACTACATCCGAGAGACAGACCCTTTCTGATGACATGAAGTATATGCTTGAAAGAATTGAGGATAATGATGAAAACATCAAAACCTATTTTCCTGAAAACGCGAAATTTGTTGAAGAGGAAGAAAGTGACAACAAATATGAAAACAAAGGAAATGGATTTTATTCTAATCCACCAAAAAATGAAAGGTTCGGTTAAATGATGGATAGACGACTAAATTTAATCCAACAAATTTTTTCTGAACTAAATGGAATTTCAATAGAGATTCCATTTAGTTCAGATTCGGAATTTAATATAATTGGAAAGATTAAAGTCCAAATAGAGTCAACCGAAGAGTATTTGTCTTTTGACGTTAAAATTTATCCCGAGTATCCCTTAAAGAGGATGGAGCATGAATCCATTACTTTTTCCAATAAGGATTATATGTTATATGGTCATGTAATGGGAGACGGCTCTATTTGCAGACACACATCCCATCAGACTGACTTAAAGAAAAAGATTGAAATTGATATTAATTCATTAAAAAGATGGATTTGGAAGTATTATCTGAATAAGGATAATGACAATCATTATGAACATTTAATTCTACAGCCGAAAGAATTTAAGGAAAATCATTTTTCCTTTTTATTCACGGAAGTAGATTACACCTTTAACAAAAATCAATTTGGGTTCTTTGAATACTCGCAAATAAATAATGGATTGTATTATGATAAGGTTATATTCAACCACGTTATTCAGGAATTTAGAGATTCCTCATTTACAAAAGTATCAGAATGTAAATGGAGTAGTGCAGTAAAACAATTACCTCATAAAAATATTGGCATATATGTTTTTCTAGACAATCCTCCTGCGAGGATGGGAAAGTTTATAATTAATAATTGGGCAGATTTAGAAAGCTTGGTCAGTAATGATGCTTTTACTTTTCTCTATGGGGTTCAGAAAAACAATTCAAAACTGAAAGGAAACCCTATCCCATTTTTGATTGGTTATAGTATATCAGAAAAAGAGATACACTGGCAGGTAGCTATTTTAGAAATTGGAAAATTCCCAATTGAGTCTTATAAAGAAGACAAAGTATGGAAAGGCGGGTTTGTCGATGAAGATATAACATGGGGCATCACTAAAAATTGTTCTTATGATTATTTTTTCGGAAGAGGTAAATTAGCCGAAAAGATTACAAAAAGCAAGATACTTATTATTGGCGTTGGTGCGATAGGCAGTATGGTTGCGACAACATTTGCGAGATGTGGCTGTACAAGTATAGATGTAGTTGACCATGACATTAAAGAACCTGAAAATGTTTGTCGATCTGAATATTCTTTCCTTACAGGAATATGCAATAAGCCAGACGATTTATCAAATGAATTGTTCTCAATCTCGCCTTTTATAGATGTTGGAATAATTAATGCAGCAATGTTTCATGTTGACACAAAAGTATCACAAGGGCTAATCAATTCTACGCATGACTTGCAGAGAAGATTACTTCATTATGATATAATAATAGATTGTTCGACAGATAATGATTTGCTGTATATTTTGAGTAAGTTGGAACTGAACAGGTATATAACATTGTCAATAACCAATAATGCAAAAGAGCTTGTTTGTTCTGTTGAACCAAACAGTTATAATTGGGTAATGAATCAGTATGAAAATGTTTTGGATAATGAGTTGGAAGACGTTCATAATCCAAATGGATGCTGGAATCCAACTTTCAAAGCCTCGTACAATGACATTAACACATTGGTACAATTTGCCATAAAGCATATTAACTTGAAAATGCTTGATGATAGTAAAAGTTTGAGAAACTTTGTTTTAAAAACGAATGTTGAAGATATATTTTCAATAAAATTAGATGAATTTTGATGTATAGAATTAATAAGTTAGGATTAACATTAGAAATTGAAGATACTTTATTATCAAGTATCATCGACATTGGGGTACAGCATTATCCTAATGAATTTGGCGGTTTTCTAATTGGCAACTACTCAAAGGAGCAGACTCACTTAAGTATAACTGACACAATTCTGCCGAATAAATATAAGGGGACACCATATTTGTTTGAGAGGGATACAGTAGGCATAAATGATAAATTAAAACAATTTTATGAGGAAGATCCCAAGAAATATTACCTTGGAGAATGGCATACCCATCCAAATAATTTACCCATACCCAGTAGTACGGATATTAATGCCATAAATTCGATTGCAAATCATCCTGAAGTGTCAATTAAAAATCCTGTAATGCTGATTATAGGTTATAATAAAACCAAAGTGGAACTTGGTTTTTATGTTCAATTTAAAAATAAATTATATAAATATGAAAAAAATTAAACTGTTATCTCTTATAGCTTTATTCACCTTTTTAACAATGAATGCAAAGGAATCTGATTCTGCTAAAATTGCTAATCTTGAAACCAAGGTTGGTCAATTAGAGGATTATAAGATGAATATTGAAAACGTTTATAAGGCTGAGTATCAAAAATCACAAAATGATTTAGCTAAAGATATAGATGAAAAATATAAAGATGTTAGAAATCTTTTTGCAATGATTCTTATCTTAGGAATACCATCCTCTCTGTATGGTATTTATTTGATGTTTTGGGGTATTAAGAAAAAGGTGAACCAATCAATTGCGGAGAAAATAGAAACTATAGTTGAACAAAAAAGGGAAGATATAATTAAATTGATACAATCACAAAAATTTGAACGCCGTTTAAAAGAAACCAAAAAAATTATTGTTATTAGTGAAAATGAAGAGTCTCAGAAAGAAATAAAAAATACCATAGAAACATTTAAGTTTAAAAATGTAATTTACAGGATTAATAAATCATATGACAGTTTGCCTGAATACGATTTAATTATTATTAATAACTGTGATGGGGAATTTAAACAGAATGATGTGACTGATATAATTGATTCTGCGGATGATGATGTATGTTTTGTTGGTTATACAACTAAACAGTTAGATAGGAATCCTAAATTGAATTTTGCTAACTCTAAATTTACTTTGTATCACAATATATTGATGACCTTGAGTTTTTCTGAAGCAATAAAAATGAATGAATAATTATGAATAAAGCTAAAACATATGCTCAAACAGGAGCAATAACCTTTGGGATTGGAAATGCCCTTATCAATGCTCTTTATCAACTTAGCAATAATAATCCAAATAAGAAATTCGATTGGAGGCAACTTGCTTTCGCTGCAGGAAAAGGGGCTCTATTTGGTGGGGCAGGCGGTTTTGTTTTAGGATCTATTCGTGATAATCAAATGACACAAGCCTTTTCTAAATTTGGTACTGTCCCGAATTATCTTCATAAATCCTTGGACTACTATAAAGATGACAATGCTTTATTACTAAGTAAAGCAGAACAAGTTAAAGTCAAACTAAATCAAAAATTCAGGAGTGATTTGGCAATAACTCCAAAATTTCATGGTTCTATTGCTAAAGGGACTAACATATCAGGTTCTGATATAGATATTCAATTACAATTTAAAAAAGATTCTGGAACCCTTGCAGATTTATATTACACAGTTTCTGATTTTGCATTTGACGAATTTAAGGATGTAACCTTAGAAGGAGTTAGAGAGCAAAAACACTCAATAGGTATGGAATTTAAAATAAAAGACGAAATAAAACGAATTGATATAGTACCTATACGACAAATAGAAAACGGAAATAATGACACTTGTCTTTTTGTGAACAAAACTGGCTTTTTTGAAAAACCAACCTACAAGAAAACAAATTCACTAAAACAATTATCTGTTCTTACCTTTAATTATCGTGAAAAGCGAATAATTAAACTTTTGAAAGTTTGGAAAGCAGAAAATAATTTAAGTATTAAATCTATTTACTTGGAATGGCTAGCCAAGAAAGCAATTGAGCAAAAATCATTATCAAATAATATTGAAAAAGCGCTATTGGATGTGATTTACTTTATTGCGAAAAATATTGAATACCTTCGTATTGTTGATCCTGCAAATTCAAACAACATAATTTCAAGCTCTTTAACAAATGAAGAGAAGAGTACAATTAGTCAATTTTGTTTCAAAATGATTGAAGATATTAAGAAGGACAATAGAAATGTTATTGAATACTTTCCAAGTTTGGAATCTATATCATATAACATATAAGTGTTAAAAATGATAAAGAAACAATGTAATTGACTTTCTTGCATTTTTTACAAAACTAATATATTTTGTTTTATATTAGATTTTAAAATTGTGTAAGTATAAAGAATCCTAGAAAGAGCATGAAAACATTTGTAGAAGATTTTGAGTATTTTAAAAAAGAGTTAAGCTATGAAAAGCTTTTTTTAGAAGGCATGATTAGTGAGCATAGAAAAAAGAAAGAAGATGGAATAA
>NZ_DQDX01000125.1:36278-36807 GCF_003525665.1 Flavobacterium sp. | reverse complement strand
TTTTTTAAATTTTGTAAAAAAAGTTATATCATCATAATAATCTAGTTTGTTCTTTTCTAAATATTTAGACGCATAATTATACTCATCATACTTTTTTGATTTTATTATTGGTCTACTATTATCGTAATCAATATAAATTGTATCATTAGGTTCAATAAAATAGTTAATACTATATTCATTTTCGTAATAAAATTTATGATTAAATATAATAGGTTTATCTGATTTAATTTTGATATGATTATTTCTTATGCTAGACAAAGGAATTGGCTTTGTAATAAAGCTACTATCTTCTTTATATGACATCATTTCATAAATAACTGAAATTGGTTTACCATCAATAAAAATAGTATCATTGGGCATTTTCGAACTAAAAAATATTGTTATAATATTATCATTCTTACTATTATCTTTTTTATTGTTTATGCATGAAAAGAAAATAACACTAAAAATTAGAAAAAAAGCTGTTTTCATTTTTATTAATAATTTTGGCATATAAAACTCATTCTTAATAATCCAAATACCAATTAAA
>NZ_DQDX01000125.1:34164-36143 GCF_003525665.1 Flavobacterium sp. | reverse complement strand
AACGTAATCCTACAGAAAACCATGTGGTGCTTTCTTTAAAATCGGTTATTGTATCGGTTGACGGATCGAAGTTTCTGTAGATAAGGCTTCCGAATACTTTTAAATTTGTCGCTGGATTTACTAAATATCCGGCTTGTAAATCGGCGATGAAAATATTGGTTTTATTTCCTTGCCCAACTACAACTCCAGTATCGGCAGCACGTTCTTCGTCATAATCTCTGTAAATATTGCTTCCGTAGTTGGAATTTACTCCAGTATTAGAAAAATCTAATCCGCGTTTTCCCATCGTAATTTTAGCATCGGCAAAATATCTGCCATAATTATAACGTGCAATTCCAATAAATTCACTGAAATTTCCACCCCATTGATGTCCTAAACTTTGGTTGTTATGTCCGTAATTGGTCAAAACATCGCTGTGCGCGTACACGTATGGTCGCACGTGATTGTATTCGGCTTGAAGTAATAAATTTTTAACTTTAAAAGCGTTGTAATATTTGGCTCCGAGTTGGTATCCAAATTTGTTTTTCCAACTTTTCTCACCCGATTTCATGTCGCCCAATGAAAATTCATCCAATAAAAATTGTCCGTAGAAATTGATTTGGTTGTTCCATTTATATTTTCCTGTCAATCCCAAAAGTGCGTTTCCGCTTCTTGAAGAAGAGGCAAATTCGACAGCACGATAGAAAATTATCGGATTTACAAAACTCATATCGAAACCTCTATCGTTTTGATTACTCCAAACTACCGATTCGAAAAAACCTAAATTGAATTTCTTAGTGATATTCCAACTCAAATAATGATTAGCAACAAACTTTGTGGCATAAGTTCTGTCAACCGTAACTTCTGGACGAACATCTTTCATCCACATATAAGTATTAGTATATTTTATTTTCCAAAAAGTAGTATTTATTTTGAAATAGGGATACGGACTTGCGCCATCGCTCATCAACAACGAACGGTAACCATCGCCTAGAAAGTTTCTTCCATAACCCAATTGCAAATCGAAGAATTGACTTGGAGCGAAAGTTAAATTGGCTTCGGCTAAAGGAAAATCGTAAGCATCAGTTTTAAAATCTTTAGCAATTCCGATTCCTGGAATAATTGCTGGATTTCCTCCTGCTGGCGCGAGTGATTCGGCATATCTGTTGAAATAATCTGCAAATCGACCTTGGCTTTCGAAGATTGTAGTGGTGAAATTTAATTGTTTTCCCAATCCGCCACGAACTTGAATTCCGCGTGTGTTTACATAAGTATAACTTGCTTCACTTGGATCACTTTTCCCCAATTGCAAATCCACAATCGGATTCATGGTAAACCAATAGTCTTCGCCTTGAATTTCGACCATGTTTTCATTCCAGAATTTTTTTCCTAGCCAAGTTGTTTTGTTTTTCATTAATTTCGAATTCACATCAGCTAAATCATAATATTTTGAAACTTCGGCGTAAGTAAATGGTTTCGAAACTGTATGGTTATTGGCTCCAACTTGATTCATAGCAGCATCAAATTGAGCATAATAACTGTGCGACAACGGAATGTTTAAATGTGATGTAAATTGCGGATTTTGAAATTTTTTGTAAGCGATACTGTCAAGTTCGGTCAGCTCTTTATTTTTATCAAATGTACTTGTAGCTGTTACTGGTTTGGTAACCAATTTGTTTTCTTTTGGTTCTTCCACAACAGCATCAGCAGGATTTAGTAATGGAATTGCAATTCTGATAGTATATTTAGAATAGGTTGGATTTCCGTTGTAAGTTGCTGGTTTTATTTTTGGTAATTTTGAGAAAACCCGTTTGCTTTCGGCAGTAAAAGTTTCATCGATAGCATCTACATATTGTACTTTGAAATTTCCTTTATCATCAACTTCGAAAAGTACAATTACGGTTGTTTTTTGATCTTTAAATTTATCTGGAACTTGATAATTTTGAAAAACAAAAGTTTGTACTTCGTTATAAAAACAAGTTTCTAATTCTGATAATTGC
>NZ_DQDX01000125.1:33530-34101 GCF_003525665.1 Flavobacterium sp. | reverse complement strand
TCTGATAATTGCTTTCCTTCACAATTTGGAAAAACTGGAAATTGTTCGCTAAAATTATTTTGAGCCGAAGTAAAAATCGACCAAAAAACTAGAACTAAAACTGCTATTCTTTTAAACATTTTTATAAAATAAAAATTAGTAATCACTGTTTGATTGAGCACCATTTGCAATAGCTTTCGCCGATGATGTTCCTATTCTTTTAACACCAAGCTGAATCATTGCTACTGCTTCTTCATACGTTCGAACTCCGCCAGCAGCTTTTACTGGAAGTGGCGAACTGTTTTCTAGCATCATTGTAATGGTATGAATTGTTGCTCCGTTTGGCAAATCATTTTCGGTTTTATAAAATCCGGTGGATGATTTTACAAATACAGAGTTAAAACTTTCTTCTTTGAAATTCGCAATGACCACATTTTTAACTAATGCCGAAATTTGAATAATTTGAGCATCGGTTAAAGCTGCAACTTCAATGATCCATTTGGCAATTTTATGATTTTCTAAGGCTAATTTTGTTCCTTCGAAAACTTCTCTTTTGACTAAATCAACATTTCCATCTTTAAAAGCTTCGTAG
>NZ_DQDX01000125.1:21863-33461 GCF_003525665.1 Flavobacterium sp. | reverse complement strand
ATCTTTAAAAGCTTCGTAGTTTATTACAAAATCTAAATCGTCGGCACCATCAATTAGGGCTTGATTGGCTTCTGCAAGTTTATCTTCAAGAGCATTTGTGCCTTCGTGAAAACCAATTACAGTTCCGATTGAAAGTTTAGAATTGGCGTCTTTAATCATTTTATTGGCTAACGAAACCATGTCTGGACGAATCATAATCAGTTTAAATCCTTCTTCAATTGCTTCTTTGATAAAACCTTCGACTACTATTTTATTTTCATCAAATGTCAATCCGGCTTGAGCAGGAGTTTTTAAGTAGGTAGAATCGAGATATTGCTTGATATTCATTAGTCAATTTTATTAATGGTAAAAATAAAAAAATCCCACTAATGTGAGATTTTATATTGGTTTTTATTTTGCAAATATTTTTTAGCTACAAACCATCCTACAATGGCACCAGATGCATTTGCAATAACGTCATATTGGTCTGGAGATCTATCGATAGTTAGCAATCCTTGGAAAACTTCCATTAGGATTCCGTAAACAATTGCAATTAGTAGAACAACTATACCTACTTTACTTTTGTATGGACTTGAATTAAAATAATTTGTCCATAATAAAACAAACATAAAGTAAAAAATAAAATGAACTATTTTATCTTTATGAGGTATTTTAATTGTACTTCCTATTGATGAATCTATTGTTGCTAAACTCAAATACGTAATTAATACGGTCCAAGTAATTGCTAAAATAAATACTAGTTTTTTATTAAGCACCGATCAATGTTGCGTAAGCTTCGTTGTCTAGCAATGCATCATAATCTGCTGGATTAGCGACTTTAACTTTAATCATCCAACCTTTTCCGTAAGGATCTGAGTTTACATTTTCTGGGTTTCTCTCTAAATCTTCGTTAAATTCGATGATTTCACCTGCTAAAGGCAAGAACAAATCTGATACTGTTTTTACAGCTTCAACAGTTCCAAAAACTTCGTCTTTTTCTAATGTTTGATCAAGCGTTTCAACTTCAACGTATACGATATCACCAAGTTCGCTTTGTGCGAAATGTGTAATTCCTACAGTTGCAATATCGCCATCGATTGCTACCCATTCGTGGTCTTTTGTGTATTTTAAATTAGCTGGTATACTCATTTTATTAGTTTGTTTTAATTTACGTCAAATGTAAAGTTTCTTGTTAAATATTAAAAATGATTTTTATCACAATTTTAATTAATTTCCAAAATTATATCTCAATGTAATACCACTTCTTATGTTTGTTAACGGAAACGATGTTGAAATTACGGCTTGCGAGAACGAATGATCATAGAAGAATTGGGCTGTAAGGTTTTGACTGAACGAATAACCAGCTGATAATCGCGCTGACCAAATGTTTTGTCCACCACCAAGTTGGTTGTTATCATAATCTAAATAACGTACAATTGTTTTGTTATTTCTATAAGAAAAATCAACTTTCAGCTCGATATCACTTCTAATAATTCCTTGTGCATTATCTGCAAATTGTGAATTTATCACTACGTCTTTAATACGATAACCTAATCCAACAATAAATTCTTGTCCTTGCACTTCTGTCAACAAATTATTATCAAAACTCATTGATAATGCTCTGTCTTTTTTCATTTCGGCTAAGAACTTGAAAGAATTTTTCATTTCAAAATCAACTCTCACAAGCGGATTAAACTGCTCTACTAAATTTACGTTACCGATGATTAATTTATTATTTACATTTCCTCCAGTATCAAAACCAGTTGGATTTTGGTCGTATTCAAAATTAGATCTAAACGAATTTATAGTATATGACGCACGATAATTGTGTTGTAAAGAGAAACGTTTGAATCGGTCTTTAAAGAATTTGTAACGCATTAAACCGTTGTATTTAATATTCCAGTTTGGAATTGGAATATTTCTAAAAGCATCTAATGAAATATCTTTAGCCGAGTCGTTTGCTCCAGTTGTAAACATACCAGTATATGCAGACAATAATGATGGAATTAAAACCGCTTGACTATTTTTACCAAAACCTACAGGATAACCTTCGGCATCTCGAAGAAAGCCTGTTGTTCCATAGAATTCTGCAGCCAATCTATCGGCGATGATAATTCTGTTACCTCTAAAATCGTTAAAAGAAGAAGAGTATATTTCATCACTTTGCTTGAAAGCCGATTTCAACATTACTGTAGATATTGAAAAGTTACCAAAATTATACGGTGACAATGAGTTATAGTTTCCGTTAGTTACATTAAACTGCTCAGAAAAATTATCTGCATACGTTCGGTTCGCATTTAAATCTACTTTAAAATCTGGGAACAAATCGATGTTGGCAGTGAAGTTTAAGGTTCTATTTGTTACTTCGGTATAATTTTGATTGAAATCTGGGTAATCGGTTAACCAACCATTTCTAGCTGCTTCATAACGTACATCATCTTGACTACCAAAGGCAAATCCTAAAGTTGGTTTGGCCGTTCCAAAGAAACCAATACTTGGCGTATAACCAGGAAGTACTGTTCCTCTATTTTCTACATAATCAATTTGAATATTCTTAACGCTTGTTAAAATACCGATAAGTCCGTTTAGTAATACTCCTCTTTCTTTTTGAACTTGAGGTTTATTGGCAACTATTTTCTCGCCAGGTTTTGGAGCGACAACAGGTCTAGTTGGTTTTTTAGCACCTTTTGACAAACCAACATATTTATAGAACGACTCCATATTGAATTTGGTATTCAATCGATGCGAACTGGCATTTTGAATGGTATTTCCTAAATTAAAAATCGTACCTGTGTCTTCATCTTCTATAGCTGACAATGCTAATGAAGCACGTTGCCAACTGTAGTCTCCTGTGTAAGTATAAGTAGAATTTACAAAACTAAATAGTGGAATTTTATTAATTGGTAAATCGTAATTAACCACTAATTGTTGGTTGTGTAAGTTTGGCGTACCTACATTCCAGTAATCAGTCCAAATATTGTAAGTATTATCAGGATTGTTATTTTCGTCTAGATAATTTCTAACGATATTATTGGAAGAAGCTGTGAAATTAAGTTTTAATGATTTAGTCAAATTATAATTAAATCCGTATTGATAATTGAACAAGAAATTTCTTCTGTATAATTTTTCAAGACCAATTCCTTCTACATCAACCAATCTAAATTGTTGCTCGTTGTATTGTCTGTTAATATTTGAACTAAAAGAAATATTTGAAGGCAGATAATTAAAATTGAAATCACTCAACATTTTCCAGTAGCTACTTTTCTTCATGAATTTGGTTTTCTTGAATGGCTCAACAGGTTTTGGTTGAAATGCAAAAGTATAATCGGCAGCAGTATTTACTTGTTGATCGATGAAGTTTTCAATTTCATAGTTATGTCTATCAACTTGATTGTAAGAATACGATAACGTAAGGTTTTCTGGATCGTAGAAATTTTGTTTTTGTTCTGGAGCACGTTCTTTTTTCACACCAATAAAGTTGATGCTTTTTCTTTTAGTGTAATCTATTGCTCTGTTTTCAATATTTCTTCTTTCAGAAGCATCGGCAGTATTGTCTAATAATTGCTCTAGACGAATATCTTGATTGAAAGGATCGTATTCTGGAGTAATTATTTCTTCACCAACAGCATAGTTAAAAGGTAAATTGACACCCCATTTTTTTGGAAGCAATTTCCCTAAACTTAAATTGGTTACAATATTATATTGTTGTACATCTTCTCTACTTCTCTCATTCGGACCTTGTTCTAATGAACCAAAACCAATAGTACTCATTCTACCCGTTGCAGAAATTGTAGCAAAATCGGCAAAATTAGAATCTACATTTAAGACCGCTGCCATTCCGCCTTTGTTGTCCATTTCGGCCAAACGAAGTTCGTTAAACCATACTTCACCTGCAACGTTTCTTGAATCTAAAGGATGTTCTAGAGTATTTAATACATCAGTCTGATTTTTTACACCAATCATTAAAGTTCTAACCAAACCAAAGTTGGGATTACCTTTAACACCAAGACGTAATTTATTTGGCTTACTAGCTGCTGATGGATCCAACTGATCTTCATCTTGATAGTAAACACCATCTAATGGTAATGTTAATGGATCAACAGACATTGCTAATATTTTTAACTTGGTAAGCAACGCCAACGATAAATCGATTTCATTTTCTTCGGGCCAAATTTCTTCAGGTGTTGTAGATGTAAATTCGGATTTTTTTAACGGAATTTCAACTTGATAATAATTGGTTGTAAAGTCATTTCCGAAACGGATGAATGCAACTAATTCGTCATCTTTAATTGTATTTTCGTCAGGGAAAATTGACTCAGCATGAAGAAACATTTTCAGTTTATTAAACTGACGCATGTCTACGCTTACATTTTTAAAAACAGCACGAGAATCTCCTGGTTCTAATCCACCAGTTCCATTATTGCCTGTTACTCTAAGTGATAATGATTGCTCGTTTTGATTTATCAATGTATTGTTATTATACAATTGTTCACGAACAACGTTAGGTGGAGACACATATTTAATTGGTATTCTATCACCATTTTCTTGAATGTTCACTGCTTGAACATCAAAATTAGTGTTGTCAGTTGCTGGATCATCAGCTGGAAACTCTAATGAACTTACATAACGACGCCATTCACCACGAACTAAATCTAAAGATCCAAAACGAACCGTTAATGGTTGAGAAAATCCTGTCATAAAAATTCTCATAAATCGTATAGAACGAAAATCTGATATTCCTCCAACTTTACTTTCGAATTGCGATACAGGTATTTTATATTGAATCCATCTACCAGTCGCAGTTCCAGAATTTGGCAATTGAATTCCGGTTACTGGTCGAATATCGGTTACGTAATTTTGACCGACAACAATGTTACTTTTCATCTCAATACTGTATTCGTAATACGCATTGATGGTATTCATGGTGTTGTCTCTATTAATGTCTTCTACATCTGGAAGCGTTGTTGAACCTCTATTAGTATCAGAAACATCAATTGGTGAGTTGCCTTGAAGTCCGTTATAATTTCTATAACGATCTACAACTCCGCCACTACCTTGAAGAAAATATTGGTAATTATCTCCAGCTGGATCGGGTTGTGATGCAAATGCTGGATAGATTGCTGCTTCTGCATCATCACTTAAACCATCAAGACCAATATCTTGAACAGCCCTATTGGCGCCGCTAGTGTCAAATGCATAAATTAATGATTGTGCTGCTGGAACACTACCCCAAATTGTTGGAACTGTTGGCGCTGGCGAACCTGCTTCTGGCAAACCATTTTCATATTGTTTTCTTCCGTCTTTTAAAATATCTTCTGAAATTTCACCAAGATTGAAATAGATTTTACCAGTATTAGAAGGATCAGCAACACTTGTATCGGTTGGATTTCCTAAATACGGATCTAAAACCCAAAACTGAATGTACTCTACATTTCCTTGTTCGAAATTGGTTGAATTTATTGCTCTTGTAATACCACCAAAACTTTTTTTCGGTTCCGATAATGTATTGGTTGAAGCTGCTGCAGGATCAAAATTATATGGACCACGTTCTTGTGGAAAATAACTTAAATCCAAAGTATTAATAACAGTAGATTGACCTTGAGGAACATCTAATTCTGGATACAATTCTCTATTGAAAATTCGTCTTGTTGCATTTAAAGACAAATCGTCTTGACTTACGCCACCTGGAGGTTGAGTGTAAAAAGTTGGATCAATATTGTACCAAGCCAATCGAGCTCTTTTAAATCCATAATCTAAACCTGATGAACCTGCTCCAAAATCATCATAAATTGGTGCTGGGTTTCCAGTAGTTGGTCTTTCTGGTGTTGACGACAAAAACCATGAAAAAGGAGAACGCATATCGATAGTTGTTTGCGAACCTTCAAAATCGTCAACATAAATAGTAGCTTCGCCTTCGAATTGGTCGGCTTTTGGTGTATCTGGTTTTAAGAATGCAATTTCACCTCTAACAGAAACATTTGATGGAACATCAGTATCAATGTTTGGTAATTTATTTACTAATCTTGTTAAAAATGGAACTTCGGTAGAATAGTTAAAGTTTGCTCCAAAAATAGTGTTGTTAACCGATTCTTGTCCGTAATTAGATTTCTGTGTAAACGGACGTTCTGTCATTTTTAATAAAGTAGCTCCAACAACAAATTTATCTGAAAATTTATGTTCTACATTAAACCCAAAGAAACGTCTTGTTTGTTGCCCAAAAACCGAATTGTTCTCTACAGAAACTTCCACTGGAGTATTCGCTAAAGTTGGATCAAGAATTTGAACTCTTCCTGCTTGATAATTTACGCTATAATCAATTCCTTCTACAAGAACTCTTCCTCCAGCAGTTACTACAACCGAACCTTTTGGCACATTAAATGCACCAATTGGAATTCCATCTCCACCAGTAGATTTGAATTTTCCTCGTAATTGAAATTTATTTTTATCACTATCTTGTAATGCTCCAGCTTGTGTACTCGTGTACATCGTTTTGAAGACATATTTCTTTTGATTTTCGTTGTAATCTGCGGTTGAGTTTGGATCACCATAGTAGTTTCCGGTTGCTCCAACTTGAAGTTTATCGAAAAGGTATTTACCAAAAGGCTCAACGGTTGTAAAAATCAATCGACCATTTTGTTGATCTACAGTTAAACCTGGCATAAAATCGAAAAAACCATCGCCTCCTTCTTGTGGATCATTATTGTAATTTAATCTATCCACATTAAAAACCTTCAACAATGGTGTATCTAAAACATTGGCTGGCAAAGGCGTCGTTCCTACTTGTGAAATGTAATTTAACGGAGATGGATCCGTATAAAGAATGTTAAACCTAAAATCTTCTTTCTCAAGCTGATAAGCACCTGGAAGTTGGTAGATATTTTTCATCATCAAATTCCAAATTGGTTTTTGAACATTGGTTAAATTACTTTTTAATAATTTTAAAATCAATGTTTGCGTTTCTGGAATTCCAGCACCGTTTACTTCGGTTGCAGTGGCACCATCGGTACCAAATTCTCCAACTTGATATACTTCTCCACCAATTGTATATTGATAAGCAACAGCTAGAACTTCGTCATTAGCCAAACGTTGTTGTAAAGAAACATAACCTAATTGTGGATGGTATGTAAATTCATTTGGACTTAATTTCCTAGCATTTTCAAGTTTAGAATAATCGTCACCTTCACTAACATTAGTAATATTAAAACCAGAACTTGAAGTTACAATTTCTCTAATATTTGGATTTAAGAAACCACTAGGTCCAATTAATTCTGGATCATATTTATTATTTGAGTTGTCTGATGGTGTATCTACTGGCGTTGTTCCAAAGAATGTTGGATTGGCGATTATATCAATTGCAACTGTTTGTTCAGGTGTTAAACCAGTTAATCGTGATTCACCTAAATCTTGAAGTGCAATAATATTTCTTAAGTTATTATTGGTTTGACTCACACGATTTTGTCTATTGGTTACCCAAACCTCGATTCGTGTAATTTGTACTCTACTATTAATAAAAGGATAATTTCTTAAAGAAGAGTTGTATTCATTTCTAAAATATTGTGATAAGAAAAAGTGTCTGTCGGCATCATAATCTAAAGCAAATAAATCGAAATCTTGAATGGTTCCGCCACCTTGAGCAGAAACGCTTCTGGTTTGTGATTTTTGTTCAGAGAAAACTCCAGTTACTGTGGTTTTACCAAATTGCAATTGGGTTTTAACTCCAAATAAACTTTGTGCACCACGAATTAATGAACTATTTAGTGGCATACTTACGTTACCAATCTCTAATTTTTGAAGAATAGAATCCTCTCCTCCACCAATTGTTGGATTATAGTCTAATTTAATTAAATTTTGAAAAGCAAAAGTAGATTGTGTATCATAATTCGCATTTACGTTCAATCGAGTCCCCACTTTTCCTTGCAAACTCATACTTATTCTTTGATCAAAATCGAAAGTAGTAGTTGCTCTATTTCTTGGCGATAGCGATGGATTATCTTGTTTTGTATAACGAACTCCTAAGTCCATTTCTACAGATCCTGTTGGTCTTACATCAATGGTATTCCCTCCAAAAATAGTTTCAAAAATTCCTGATTTCACATAATATCTTGGTAAAAGGTTTCGCT
Organism: Flavobacterium sp.; assembly: GCF_003525665.1. Lineage (GTDB taxonomy): Bacteria > Bacteroidota > Bacteroidia > Flavobacteriales > Flavobacteriaceae > Flavobacterium. The sequence goes on along the minus strand of NZ_DQDX01000125.1, from coordinate 25,362 downwards.
TTTCTGCTTCAGTGCCTTCTTTTTTACCGTCGATAGCATCCGATTTTTTCTTAAAATAGTCCCTCATCGATTCACGAAGAACCAATTCTTGATATTCTTTTGGAGATAGAATTATTGGGTAATTAATGTTAAAATCTAAAACTGTACTTGAAAAAATATATTTATCTGTAACAGGATCGTACTTATAAGCATCAACTATACTTGGTGGATTTCCTAAATTAATTCTCCCTAAATCACTTCCTGTTTGAGTTGGCTCTGGATCTGGCTCAACTACTTGAGAAAATGATGAAGAACTTAAAAAAAACATTAGCAAAGTAAAAACTGACTTTATTGCTAATTGAATGTATCGTATGTAATGTGTTTTCAAAAACTATAAATTTTTTAATGCTTGTTTGATTATAACTTCAACGGTTGCATCTGGATTTTCACTAACTACTTTATCTACTATTTTCTCGGAAGCTTTTCTAACAAAACCTAGAACTTCCAAAGCAGATAACGCTTCATCTCTATTTGTATTGTTTTGAGTAATAGAAACTTCGTCTAAATCGTAAATTTTTAACACTTTATCCTTTAAATCGAGGATTGCTCGTTGGGCAGTTTTTCCTCCAATTCCTTTAATAGATTGGATTGTTCCCACATCGCCACTTGCCAAAGCTTGTATAATTTGTTTTGGTTCAAGTGATGAAAGCATGGTTCTTGCAATTCCGGCACCAATGCCAGAAACAGTAAGAAGCATTTTGAATATCTCTTTTTCAGATTTTTCTACAAATCCAAATAAAGAGTGTGAATCTTCTTTGATAATCAAGTGAGTAAACAGTTTTACAAAATCGGTATTGGGCAATAAAGTGTAGGTATGCAACGAAATATTAATATGATAACCAACACCATTACAGTCTATTACAACTTCTGTTGGTGTTTTTTCAACTAATTTACCTTGAATGTGTGCTATCATAGTGTTTAATAATGTAAATCAAATATAACAAAAAACTTTAATTACAATAACTTAAGCCGTTTTATTGCTACTTTTTTACTTCAAAATTCTTTAATCGTTTGTTTTTTTCTTGAGCATCAACAACTGCAACAGCAGCCATATTTACCATTTCTTCGACACTTGCTCCAAGTTGGAAAATGTGAACCGGTTTATCCATTCCCATTACAATTGGTCCAATTGAATCTACTTTGTACAATTCTTTTAGTAATTTATATGTGATATTTGCCGATTCTAAATTAGGAAATATCAACGTATTGACTTTTTTTCCAGCTAATTTAGAAAACGGAAATTTCTTTAAAAGCATCTCTGGATTTAATGCAAAATCGGCTTGAATTTCACCATCAACAATTAAATCTGGATAATATTTGTGAAGATAAGCCACTGCTTCTCTAACTTTATTGGCACTTTCATTATTGGATGAACCAAAATTAGAGAACGAAACCATTGCTATCACTGGTTCAACACCAAACATTCTAGCGGTTTTTTCGGTCATTAATGCAATTTTAGCCAAATCATCTGCTGTTGGATCTGGATTGATTGCAGTATCCGATAAAAACATTGGTCCGCGATTGGTCATCATCATGTTTGTAGAAGCAATCAACGAAATTCCTGGCGCTTTACCAATCAACTGAATTAATGGTTTTATAACCGATGGATAACTTCTAGAATAACCCGAAACCATAGCATCGGCATCGCCTTCATTGACCATCATTGCTGCAAAATAATTGCGTTCGCGCATCCATTTTTGTGCGTCTAATAATGAAATTCCACGACGTTGTCTTTCTTTCCAATAAATATCTGCGTAGCGTAATCGTCTGCTGTCTTCTTCCTGAGTTTTTGGATCTAAAATTGGCACATCGGCATCAAAACCAATTTCCTCTTTTAGTTCTAAAATATCTTCTTTTCTTCCTAATAAAATTGGATGACCAATTCCTTCTTCGTATACAATTTGCGCAGCTTTTAATACATCCAACTGATCTGCTTCTGCAAAAATAATTCGCTTTGGATCGGTTTTAGCTCTGTTTGTTAGCAGTCGCACCATTTTATTATCAGAACCCATTCGTTCTAATAATTCCTCTTCATATTTTTGCCAATCGGTTATTGGATTTAACGCTACACCACTTTCCATTGCTGCTTTTGCAACTGCTGGCGCAACCATAGTAATCAATCTTGGATCGAATGGTTTTGGAATGATATAATCTCTACCAAAATTCAATTTGGTTTCACCATAAGCGATATTCACTTGCTCTGGAACCATTTCTTTAGCCAAAGCTGCCAAAGCACGAACAGCTGCCATTTTCATTGCTTCGTTGATTTTTGTAGCTCGAACGTCTAAAGCACCACGAAAAATATAAGGAAAACCAAGAACATTATTCACTTGATTAGGATGGTCTGATCGACCAGTTGCCATGATAATATCTTTTCTAGTAGCAATTGCCACATTATAATCTATCTCTGGAGTAGGATTTGCCATAGCAAAAACGATAGGATCTTTTGCCATTCCTAACAACATTTCTGAGGTAAGAATATTTCCTGCAGAAAGTCCGAGAAAAACATCGGCGTTTACCAACGATTCTTGTAATGTGATTCCTTTTCTACCTTTAGAATATCTTTTTTGTAAGTCAGACAAATCTGTTCTATCTTCAGATAAAACACCATCTTTATCGAACATTACAATATTTTCGGGTTTTACACCAAGCAAAACATACAAATTAGCGCACGCCAAAGCTGCAGAACCAGCACCAGAAACCACCAATTTAACATCTTCAATTTTTTTATCGGCTAATTCTAAAGCATTCAATAAAGCTGCCGACGAAATAATTGCAGTTCCGTGTTGATCATCGTGCATCACCGGAATATTTAGCTCTTCCACAAGACGTCTTTCAATTTCAAACGACTCTGGAGCTTTGATATCTTCTAAGTTGATTCCACCAAAAGTAGGTGCAATATTTTTCACCGTCTCAATGAAAGTATCAATATCTTTTGTATCAACTTCAATATCAAAAACATCGATATCGGCAAATATTTTAAACAACAATGCCTTTCCTTCCATCACTGGTTTAGAAGCTTCTGGACCAATGTCACCAAGACCTAAAACGGCTGTTCCATTGGTAATTACGGCAACTAAATTCCCTTTAGAAGTATATTTATAAACATTATTTACGTCTTTTGCAATTTCCAAACACGGCTCAGCAACACCTGGCGAATAGGCCAAAGACAAGTCTCTTTGTGTGGCATATTTCTTTGTTGGAACAACTTGAATTTTCCCGGGAGTAGGTTTAGCATGATATAAAAGTGCTTCTCTACGTTTACTTGATTTATTCATTTTGGTTTTTTTCTTCTGACCTACAAAGGTAAAAGTATCAGCCGAAAAAGGAAACATTTACTAGTTTTCTTTTAAATAAAATTTTATTGTTTTTCAGGAGCGAATCGCTTGGTCGCTTTTGGTTTCCCTATTCCTGCTTTTCGCTATATCTTTTTCAATTGCTTTGGGTTTAAACCCAAAGC
>NZ_DQDX01000125.1:18614-21623 GCF_003525665.1 Flavobacterium sp. | reverse complement strand
AAAAAGGATGCCGCTACAATCAGTCCCGAGGCTTCGGGATAGTTAGTAATTGTCTTTTGTAAAGTTTCTCAATTCTAAAGAAACTCTTGAATTAACTTCAACAAAAAAAGCTGTAATATCACATCACAGCTTTTCAATCAAACCAAACTAATCTCAAACAAACTCTACTCTTGTATTATTTTTTTAATATTGATGTTATCAGGCAATCTACCTACATTTTGTAATTTAATCGAAGCCAATTTTTGAGCAATTGTAATGCATTCGTTCAAACCTTTATTTTCTATTTGAGCAAATAAAAATCCGGTCCAAAAGGCATCACCAGCACCAGTTGTATCTTTAATCTCATCTATTTTTGCTGCTTCTTGAAACAATAAACCTTCCTTTACATCAGATACTGCAACTCCGTTTTTTCCTTTTGTCAAACAAATAGTTGATGCGCCAAGATTATGAAAATAATCAAAAATATAATCTTCCGATTTTACTTCTGCAAATAACCTGTAGCAATCGTCTTCACTCAATTTCACCAAAGGATCGTTTGCTAAATATTCTTTTAAAACCTGCTTGGCTTCTTCTCTATCTGGCCAAATTCTCTCAGAAAAATTAATGTCGATACTTAATTTTAGTCCTAATTCTTTAGCTTTTCTAGCTCTATTTAAAATAGTTTGTCGTGCTGGGTTTTTGCTTAAAGCGAAACATGTAGTATGAAAAATTTTAGCTTCAGCAATAGTTTCATCGCTAAGTTGACTTTCAAATATTTCACAATCGGCTTGTCTGTACGGAATAAAATCGGGTGTTTCGGTAGATTTCGAGACAAAAATCACCGAAGTTGGAGCTGTTTCCGACTTTCTAATTGATGCAGTGTTTACATTATTTGATTTTAATTTTCTAACCACATAATCACCCAAACCATCTTGTCCACAAGAAGCCACCAAAACCGATTTCAAACCCAATCGTGAAGCATTCACTGCAACATTAGTCGGCGATCCACCAAGAAAACGGTGGTAATCTTTGGTCCTGTTTATGGAAGTATTAATTTCATGACCTATAAAGTCAATTAAAACTTCTCCTATGCATATAATATCTATTGAACTCATAATAATCTATTTAAAACTAGAAAACATTTGAGATTAAACTAAAAATTTAAAATCAGTTGTAATCGATTGATGTACTAAAACTGCAGCTGCTGCGCTCCAAGCACAATAAGCCACTCCGTTTGGTTTGGCAGAGACAGTATTGAAATTTTCGTAGAAAGAAAAATCTTCTATAGCATTGGCTTCATTTATTTTTTCTAAAATTAATTCTGCCGATTTGGTTTGAGATTTAGACACTAAAGCCAAGCCAAAAAATCCGTTTACCATTGACCAACTTCCACCATTGTGAAACTCATTTGGGTAATTTCTAAATTCGTATTTGCAATTATTTTTCAATAAATTCCAATGTTCCTCATTTTCAAATATTGGTGGCCAAAAAGCTGGAACCAAACCAAGTTTTGTACTCGAAGCTAAATTCATAGCTGAAGATAAAATAGCATTTTGAAAGCTTGAAGAACCAATATTTAAAAGCACTGCTAGTGAATTTGCGAAAGCGTCAAATTGTGTTTTATATCCAGAAGGCGAAAAAGAACACGGCATGTAATTTTCGAAAACCACTTCATTGTATGCACGTTCATGGTATTTTTCTCCAACTGATTTAGGCATGAAATTGATTTCAATTTGACTTGTAATCTGACTTATTTTATGAGAAATAGCCTCACTTTTTTCGAAAAAATTATACGATTTTAAAGCCCAAATACGCAACAATTGATCGTAAAGAACGTAGCCATCAGTAATATATTCGTCTGCCCAATTACCTGATAGCGGCACGTAAACAAGATGTTTGTTATTGAATTCCCAAGTATCTAACAATTGAAAACATTTTTCTAACTGCGGTTTATACTTTTCTATAAATTGATCGTCATTTTTATAATATCCGTATTGGCAAACTCCAATTATAAACCATGTTACTGCATCAACTCTTCCAGCTAAACCACCATAACTGACATCATTTTTATTTTCTGACACTAAAACATTAGATGGAATCGTACCCAAATCATGTTGGTTATTGGCTAATGTTTCTAATGTGTTTTTAAAGGTTTCAATTAATTTTTCATCGCCAGATGCCAAAGCTGCTAAACCGCAAATAACGCCATCTCTTGCCCAAACACGTTGGTAATTAGAAGTGTTTTCTGCACTGGCCAAAAACCCTGCATCTGTTGAAACCTGTTGCAATAATTCAATTGCTTTGTTGTAATTTATATTATTCATGATTGGCATTTTCTCTTTCAACTTTCATAAATAAAACGCTAATTCCGGCAAGGACAAATAAAACACCTGCTGCGTAAATTGCATTTATTGGATTGTCGTTAAGTAGATTTTTTAATATTGGTCCAAAAGTGATGGTTTGGATAAACATTGGTATTACAATCATCATATTAATAATTCCCATGTAAACACCTCTTTTATCACTAGGAATTGAATTAGAAACCATAGAATAAGGTAAGCCCATCATGGATGCCCAACCAATTCCGAAGAAAATCATCGGAATAAAAAGCATGTATTTATTTTCTATTTGTGGAATCATTAATAGTGCAAAAGCAGTAAAAAAGAGACAAAAAGTATGAATTAATTTAGAAGAATATTTTCGTGCTAATGGAACAAGAGCAAGTGCAATAATCATGGTAACAAAATTATATGTTCCGTTCATTAAACCTGTGTGACCAACCGCTTGTTCTGTTAAGTCTCCAATGTGTTTTACAAAATTGGTGTCTTGCGATGTTAATTCTACCCCATTTTTGCAAGCTTCTATAAGTCTGCTTGATTTTTCTTCATCGGCAGCTGTTATTCCGAAAAGCGTTCTTTTTATTGTTGGTGTAATAAATTGCCAGTAGCAAAAAAGCGCGTACCATTGAAATAAATAAACCAAAGCCAATTGCCAAAGAAGTTTAGGCATGTTTGCAATAGATTGAAAAAT
>NZ_DQDX01000125.1:11309-18553 GCF_003525665.1 Flavobacterium sp. | reverse complement strand
AGGTTTGCAATAGATTGAAAAATTTCAATTATTGGCGCCATTATTCTTTTTAAGGAATTATTATTCTTTTGTTTTTCTTCTACTAATTTTTGCAATTCTTCTTCTGATGGTGGATATTCTGGAGTTTTATAAATAGACCAAAGCACTGAAGCTATTGAGCAAAAAGCACCAATAAAAAAAGAATAATATACCCAAGTTGGAATGGAATTAGCATTATCTGTTTGGCAAATAGAAGCACTTTCAACCGCTGGCTGACTGAAAAACTTTTGAAATACAAATAGCGATAGGTTAGCAATTGTGATTCCGGCACCAACGAATAAACTTTGCATTTGAAATCCGAAAGTATGCTGATTTTGAGGAAGATTATCGCCAATAAAAGCTCTGTAAGGTTCCATTGCCGTGTTGTTAGCAGCATCTAAAATCCATAATAAACCAACAGCCATCCAAAGGCTTGAGCTAAACGGAAACAGAAAAAGACACAAGCTGCATAGAATAGCACCTATAAAAAAATAAGGTTTTCTTCTACCAAATCGTGGTGACCAAGTTTTATCTGATAAAGCTCCAATTATTGGTTGTACTAGCAAACCTGTAACTGGTCCGGCCAGATTAAGCCAAGGCAAATCGTGATGATCGGCACCTAGAAAAGAAAATATGGGATTTACAGCAGTTTGTTGCAACCCAAAACTGTATTGGATTCCGAAAAAACCAACATTCATATTCCAAATTTGCCAAAAGCTTAAGTTCATTTTTTTACTCATGGTAGTACAAATTATTAATTTAAAATAATGAATATGAATTAGTTGAATTGTGTAAAAATAAGGTCTTTAATTTAAAAATAATTCCCATACCAAGTAGAATTGGTACAGGAATTATCAACAAAATAAAGCATTGAAATTATCTTAGAATCTATAGTTTAATGCCATAGATAGAGAACGTCCTGGTAAAGGTCTTGCTCTAACAACGTTTGTTGTGTTGTTAGTAATACTTCCTTCTTCAACCTCTGTAATAGCTAATGTATCGAACAAGTTATTTCCAGAAACATTTACAGAAAGTCCTTTTGTAATACCCACTTCAACAAATCCGTTTACGATTAAAAATCCATTCATAACTAAGTCATTGTTGTCTTGAGCATACGCTTTTGTTTGACCAATAAAACTCAATCCTAAAGTATTTTTCTTTTGAGAGAATTTATAAGTTGGGATGAAATTGTACATTAATTTTGGTTGTCTTCTTGGATCGTTTCCAGCATTATCACCAGAAGTGATTTCGGCTTTAGTATAAGTTAAACCACCACGTAAATTAAAATCACTATTTACATTGTATGATGTTTCTAACTCTAAACCTAATGATTTGTAATCATTTTCAATTATGCTATTTGATGTAGCTTCGAATCCACCTTCTTCTGTTGTTACAGCTTGAAAAGCAGTTAGATAAAAATAACCTTTAGAGAATTTTCTTTTGTATCCAACTTCAAGTTGCGCTAAGAAATCTTTAGCATTGATTCTATCTCCATCTAAGTAATTTAAACCTGAGAATAAAATTCTATCGGCTTTTGCAGAAGCACCTTTACTATATCTTGCAAAAACTGATTGTTGTTCGTTTAACAAATAATTTCCACCTAAAGTATAAGAAACATAGTCATAATCATAATCAACAGCAGTTGTGTTTGCAGTATTTATAGCGAAAACATTTTGTTCTGGAGTAGAAATAGCGCCATCGTTATTGATATCATAAGTTGTAGAAGTTCCTCCAGCAAATGAACCATTTACTTGACCTTTGTCATAACGCAATCCACCTTCTAAAGACAAATTAGTATTTACATCTAAAGCTAAATTTACATAAGGTGCAGAAACATTATATTGTGTATCATAATTTCTAGCTAAGTTACCCCAAAAAGGAGTTCCATATGCATATAATCCGTTATCGGATAATGAATTTCCTGAAGCATCAGCTACATTAATCAAACGAGGATTGTTATCTGAAACTTCTTGTAAATAAGAATTCCATAACCATGACATTGAAATATTTTGAATTGATTTAAAGTAACCAGCAGTAACTCCAAGTCCGATATTATCAAACTTTTTAGTGATTCTTAAATCATTCATGAAATTATTGAAGTTGTTTAATTGCACATCAAACATGTGAATTCTTGCTACCAAACCGTTTGGATTGTTAAAAGGAGTTCCGTCATTAGCATAAGACAAAGTTGATCCTGCGCCAAATGATGTAGCTATATCAGAAGCCGAAGCAACTTGAGCTGGGAAAGGAGAAATAAATTGTCCGCTATTAGAAGAAAATCGACCGTTGTTTGTTACTTTCCATCCATCTTGTAAATCAAAATTTACGTTTGCACCAATTGATTTTGAAATTGGATTCATTCCATCATTCACCTTACCTCTTCTCAATTCACCATCAGGACCAAGACCTACGTTATGATTCAAGTATACCGATTGTAATGCTCCATTCGTTGCATCAAAACCATTTACGCTATCCCAATTAGGATTAGAATTTGTACCAGTAACTTGAACTGGCATTGGCATATAAGATGCTGCTCTATCGTTTAAAAACTTCGTGTAAATAGTTACCGAACCGTTTTCGAATTCTTTTGTAATATTAAATTTTACTTGACCACCATTATTTGCTATAAAACCCGGACTTCTTACTCCTTCACCAGATCTGTAGAATCCACCAGCATGAAAGTATAAACCATCTCCAATTTTTGCACCATATTCTAAATCGGTTCTAAAATCATTGTAGTCTAAACCGAAACTTGTAGCCATACTTCCACCTTCTACTTTACCAGTTTTACTAATAAAGTTGATAATACCACCAGGAGAATTTGATGAAAGTGTCGATGCAGAACCTCCACGAATAGCTTCAACCTTAGCAATATTTCTATCAAATCTTGTAAAAATATCTGCAGTTGCAAAAGCAATATCACCATATAAAAGCACTGGCAAACCGTCTTCTTGAATTTGTAAATACTTAGATCCACCAGAAGAAATAGGCACACCACGAACAGAAATATTAGAATTTCCTTCACCTCCAGAAGATTCTGAACGAATACCTGGGATAGTTCTAAAAATTTCGGCAGTAGATCTAGGTGCAGATTGTTCTATTTGTTTTACATCTAATGACGTAACAGAAACACTCGACTTTAATTTTGTTTTCGGATTTACAACACCAGTTACTACAACTTCCTCTAGGTTTGAAGAATCTTCTTGCAGACTAAAATCTAGCGTTGTATTGCCTTGGATAGTTACTTCTTGCGAAGTTGATTTGTATCCAATATAGGATACTGAAACTGTTGTTTTACCATTTGCAACTCCAGATAATGCGTATTTACCGTCAAGATCTGTTGTTGTAGATTTAGATCCAGCAACAACGTTTGCACCAATTACGGCCTCGCCTTTGTTGTCTTTCACGCTACCTGACAAAACACCACTTTGAGCAAACGATTGATTTATTAGCATAATTGCCACTAAAAACATCGTTTTTTTCAAAAAACTAGTAATTTTCTTCATTTTAATATTTTTATTTGATTAATAAAATAGGTTGATTAATATTTCGAAATTATATTATTTAGTGTTACAAAAATGAGAATAGAGTACCGAAAACGTTTTCGAAAAGTACGAAAACGTTTTCGATTTGAAATTAAAAAAAAAGTGCCATATTTGTTAAATGAAAGATATTACTCTTAAACAAATCGCCGAAACTTTAGGAATATCAATAACGACGGTTTCTAAAGCCTTAAAAAACTACTCAGATGTAAGTCCTAAAACTAGAAAAGCAGTTTTAGATCTTGCTAACAGCTTACAATATACCCCAAATTCTTTTGCAGTAAATCTTAGAACCAAAGAATCTAGAACTATTGGTTTAATAATTCCAGAAGTTGTGCATCACTTTTTTTCGAATGTCATTAATGGTATTATTGCTGAAGCAGAAAAAAATGGCTATTTGGTTATCATTTTACAATCAAATGAATCATTAGAATTAGAAAAAAAGCAGGTAGAATTGTTGATGAACAAGCGAGTTGATGGAATAATTATGTCTTTGTCTAATGAGTCTAATGATGATGATCACATAAAAGAATTAATTAAGAGAGAAATTCCATTTGTAATGTTTGACAAAATTTCTAAATTGGTTAATTGTTCCAAAGTGATTATAAATGATCAAAAAGCGGCTTACAATGCAGTTGCTCATTTGATAAATAAAGGATGTAAAAAAATAGCGCACATTCGTGGACCTGTAAATCCTCAAAATGCAATTGATCGGTTTTTAGGATACAAAAAAGCATTAGAAAAACACGATATCGTTTATAATTCTAAACTTGTTTATACTTGCGAAAAAGTAACATTTGAAGAAGGAAAACTTTTTGCTGAGCAAATTATAAAAGATCATCCCGATGTAGATGGTGTTTTTGTAATTACCGATTTGGTTGCAGTTGGTGCATTAGATTATTTTAATGAAATTGGAGTAAAAGTTCCAAATCAAATCAAGGTTATTGGATTTAGTAATTGGTTTATGTCGCAAGTAATAACTCCAAAACTTAGTACAGTAGATCAGCCGAGTTATGAAATGGGCGTTCAATCGTTCTGTCTATTATTGGAAGAAATGAATTGTAAAAAAGAATCACTTTCTTTTACACCAAAAACCATTGAATTAGAAACAAAAATTATAGAAAGAGAATCTACTTTAGAAAATTGATATTTCTTTTAAATCCTTCTAATTTGGTTCGTTTTACAGCCGAGTTTTTAAATACTTTTTTAAAAGTGTCTTCTGTAATTTCTTGCCAATCTTTTTTAGAAAACGACAACAATTCAGGATTTGGATTAAATAGAGGTTCGTTGTGTGGTTTTGAGAATTTATTCCATGGACAAACATCTTGGCACACATCACATCCAAAAGCCCAATCATCAAATTTTCCTTTCATTTCAGTTGGCAAATTGTCTTTTAATTCTATTGTAAAATAAGAAATACATTTACTTCCGTCAACTATATAAGGCGAGACAATTGCTTCAGTTGGGCAAGCGTCGATGCAAGCTGTACATGTTCCACAATGATCTGTTGTGGCGTAATCGTAGTCTAATTCTAAATCAATTATTAATTCGGCAATAAAATAAAACGAACCTACTTTTTGAGTTAATAGGTTGCTGTTTTTGCCAATCCATCCCAAGCCACTTTTTGCTGCCCAAGCTTTGTCTAAAACTGGTGCAGAATCTACGAATGCTCTTCCCGAAACTTCGCCGATTTCTGTTTGAATTGTATGTAGTAATTCTTTTAATTTATCTTTAATAACAAAATGATAGTCTTGTCCGTAGGCATATTTTGATATTTTATAACTTTCCTCATTTTGAATTTCTGATGGATAATAATTTAGTAATAGTGAAATTACACTTTTAGCATCATCAACAAGCAAATTAGGATTCAATCTTTTATCAAAATTGTTTTCCATGTAGCCCATTTGACCATTCATTTGATTGTTCAGCCAATTTTCTAATCGTGGTCCTTCTTCCTCAAGAAATCCAGATTTGGATATACCACAAGAAAGAAAACCGAGGCGTTTGGCTTCGGTTTTTATGAGATTTGTAAATTTTTCTTTGTTGTTAATCAAAATTAAAAAAGTCCTCCTTGAACATTCAACTTAATTTTTCCAAGATGTTTGTATGCTTTTTCGGTTACTTCTCTACCTCTAGGTGTACGCATAATAAAACCTTCTTGAATTAAAAAGGGTTCATACACTTCTTCAATTGTTTCACCACTTTCAGAAACAGCTGTTGCAAGAGTAGATAATCCAACTGGTCCGCCTTTAAATTTATCTATAATTGTCGTAAGGATTTTGTTGTCCATTTCGTCTAATCCGTGCGCATCAACGTTTAATGCTTTTAGCGAAAATCGTGCAATTTCAATATCAATTTTTCCGTTTCCTTTAATTTGAGCAAAATCTCTCACACGACGCAAAAGTGCATTGGCTATACGAGGCGTACCACGACTTCTACCTGCGATTTCAATTGCAGCTTCCATTGTAATTGGCATTTTTAAAATCGATGCACTTCGTTGTACAATGGTTGTTAGAAGTTCTGTATTGTAATATTGTAATCTACTTTGGATTCCGAATCTAGCTCGCATTGGAGCTGTCAACAATCCAGAACGAGTAGTTGCACCAACCAATGTAAAAGGATTTAAATTAATTTGCACCGTTCTAGCATTCGGACCAGATTCAATCATAATATCAATTTTGAAATCTTCCATTGCAGAATACAAATACTCTTCCACAATAGGACTCAAACGATGAATTTCATCTATAAAAAGAACATCTCTTTCCTCAAGATTTGTCAACAAACCAGCTAAATCTCCCGGCTTGTCTAACACAGGTCCAGATGTAATTTTAATACCAACACCAAGTTCACTAGCCAAAATATTAGCCAAAGTAGTTTTTCCTAATCCTGGTGGACCATGAAACAAAGTATGATCAAGTGCCTCTTCTCTTTGATTTGCGGCCTCAACAAACACTTTTAGATTTTCTAAAACCTGCTCTTGACCTGTAAAATCATCAAACGAAAGAGGCCTTAACTTTTTTTCAATGTCAAGCTCTTCAGGATTGAAGCCTTTATTTGTCGGATCTAAATTTTCGTTCATACTACAAATATATAACAAAGTTATAAGTAAATAAAAATGCCTTCCGAAATGAAAGGCATTTTTTATATTGATTTAAAATCTTAGTGATGTAAAACTTCTTCACCTGATTTCATTGGAACATTTTGCGGTACAAAATCTTCGTCATGACCTGGCTTACTATAATCGTAAGGCCATCTGTGAACTTCAGGAATTTCTCCTGGCCAGTTTCCATGAATGTGTTCTACTGGAGCTGTCCATTCAAGAGTGTTTGATCTCCATGGATTTTGTTCAGCTTTTTTACCGAAGAACATGCTGTGGAAGAAATTCCAAAGGAAAACCAATTGGAAAGCACCACCAACTAATGCAAAACAAGTAATGATTACGTTTACATTTTGCAAATCATCAAATAATGGGAAGTTTGTATTTGTATAATAACGTCTTGGCAAACCAGCCATTCCGATGAAGTGCATTGGGAAGAAAACTCCGTAAGCACAAACTGCAGTTACCCAAAAGTGAATATAACCTAAGTTTTTATTTAACATTCTACCAAACATTCTTGGATACCAGTGGTAAATACCAGCAAACATTCCGTAAAGAGCAGAAATACCCATTACTAAGTGGAAGTG
>NZ_DQDX01000125.1:0-11235 GCF_003525665.1 Flavobacterium sp. | reverse complement strand
CCATTACTAAGTGGAAGTGAGCTACTACGAAATACGTATCGTGCACGTTGATATCTAGTGTACTATCTCCAAGGATAAGACCAGTTAAACCTCCAGTGATGAAAGTAGAAACCAATCCGATTGAAAACAACATTGCTGGATTCAATTGCAAGTTACCTTTCCAAAGTGTAGTAATATAGTTGAACGCTTTTACCGCAGATGGAATTGCAATCAACAAAGTTGTAAATGTAAATACAGAACCTAAGAATGGATTCATCCCAGAGATAAACATGTGGTGACCCCAAACGATAGTTGATAAAAATGCAATTGCAAGAATTGACATGATCATCGCTCTGTATCCGAAGATCGGTTTACGAGAGTTTGTTGCAATTACTTCAGATGTGATACCTAAAGCTGGTAATAATACGATATAAACTTCTGGGTGACCTAAGAACCAGAATAAGTGTTCAAATAAAACTGGTGAACCACCTTGGTAATTTAATACTTCTCCTGCAATATAAATATCAGATAAGAAGAAAGAAGTACCAAAACCTCTATCCATTATTAACAATAATGCTGCTGACAACAATACTGGGAATGAAATTACACCAATAATAGCTGTAACAAAAAATGCCCAAATTGTAAGTGGTAATCTTGTCATAGACATACCTTTAGTTCTTAAATTAATAACGGTAACGATATAATTTAATGAACCCATTAAAGATGATGCGATGAAGATAGCCATAGAAACTAACCATAAAGTCATACCTAATCCAGAACCAGATATTGCTTGTGGCAAGGCGCTTAATGGAGGATAAATCGTCCATCCTGCAGAAGCTGGACCAGATTCTACAAATAAAGAGATAACCATGATTACACTGGATAAAAAGAACAACCAGTATGAAATCATATTCATAAATCCTGAAGCCATATCTCGTGCTCCAATTTGTAACGGGATAAGAAGGTTACTAAAAGTACCACTTAAACCGGCTGTTAAAACAAAGAATACCATGATGGTTCCGTGAATTGTAACAAGTGCAAGATAGGTTTCGTTATTCATAACGCCACCTGGTGCCATTCTTTCACCTAAGAAAAAGCTGAATATTTTGAATGATTCCTCAGGCCAAGCCAATTGCATTCTAAAAAGCATTGACATACCAACACCAATTAAACCCATTATGATACCAGTAATAAGATATTGCTTAGCAATCATCTTATGATCAATACTAAATATGTATTTAGTAATGAACGTATCTTTGTGATGGTGTTCTTCGTGGTGATCGTGTTCGTGGTGATCGTGTTCGTGACTCATTGCTGACATATAAGTGTAAAATTATTTTATTATTTCATTTCAACTTGAGCAACTACTGTAGTATCTGCTTTTGCAGTAGTTGAATCGTTAGTTACAGCTGGTTTTTCACCATCTGCTGGAGCTGCATTAGCATCTTTAACTGCTTGTACTAATGTAGGTTTTTCTTTTAACCATGCTTTAAATTCCTCTGGAGTATCTACAACCACTTTCATTTGCATGTTATAGTGAGAAGCTCCGCAAATTTTATTACATAAAAGTAAATAGTCAAATGTGTAAGGGTCAAGAGGAGTTTTTCCTTCTGCAACTAATTTCACATTTTTCTTATCTCGAATTTGATTAATTCTAGTAACTTTAGTAACCATGTCCTCAGTTTCTCTCATTTCTGACGTAGTCAAATCTGGAATAAATGAGAATTGAGTAACCATCCCAGGTACACAGTTCATTTGTGCTCTAAAATGTGGCATGTATGCAGAGTGCAAAACATCTTGAGAACGAATTTTGAAAACTACACGCTTTCCTTTTGGCAAGTGTAATTCATTTACAACGATATCATCTTGCGCATTTGGATCGGCTAAGTCAACACCAACGGTATTTACACCTTCAATATATCGTACGTTCGCTTTTCCTAAAACATTATCTTTACCTGAATATCTTGCTTCCCAACCAAATTGTTTAGCATATAATTCAATTACAATTGTATCTTCATCTTCGTCAACAAACATAATGTCTGTCCAAGCATACAATCCGTAGAAAATTAATACTGCCAAAACTACAGCTGGAATAGAACTCCAAATAAATTCTAATTTATTATTGTCGGCAAAATACAATGCAGTTTGACCTTTACGTCCTCTGTATTTAAATGCAAAATAATGTAATAATGCCTGAGTAATTGTTTGAACAACAAAAATTAAAATCATTGATATCCACATCAACTGGTCTACGTCTTTACCGTGTACTGAAGCTGAACCGCTCATTAAAGGTAAATCACCATATTTAACGATACAAACAATTGTAGTTAAGTATATAAAAACTAGGAAGGCAAACATTAAGTAGCCATTAACCTTATTATCATTATCGTTAGCAATTTGAGTATTATCTGATGATTGCCCAATTTGCGTAAGGTCAAAAATTTTAGTTAATTGCCAAATTGCAATTGATAATAAAACTAAAATAAAAAGTACCAAAAAACTTGTCATTTGTTTTTTCTTTAAATATTAATAATGAAAATGTTTACTTTCTTCGATGAATGGGTTACGTTTTGGAGTAAGCGGCACTTTTGTTAATGCATTGAATACTACAAAAATAAATAATCCTAAGAAAAATAATAGAGAACTGATTTCAGATACACCAATGAACCATTGATCTCCAACTGTTGCAGGCATAATCATATTGAAGAAATCAATATAATGTCCGAATAAAATGATGATACCAGCGAATACTACAATTCCAGCTACTCGTTTAAAGTCAGTGTTGATTAAAACTAAGATTGGGAATAAGAAGTTTAACGCTACAGCTCCGAAAAACAATAAATTGTAATCTTTAATTCTAGTAATAAAATAAGTTACCTCTTCTGGGATATTAGAATACCAAATCAACATAAATTGTGAGAACCATAAATAAGTCCAGAAAACACTAATACCAAACATGAATTTAGATAAATCGTGAATGTGACTTGAATTTACATTTTCTAAATAACCTTTAGATTTTAAATATAATGTTACCATTGAAATCGTTGTGATACCACTTACAAAGAAACTTGCAAATACGTACCATCCGAATAATGTACTGAACCAGTGAGGATCAACCGACATAATCCAATCCCAAGCCATGATTGACTCAGAAACTATGAAGAATACAAGGAACGCAGCAGATAATTTGAAATTCTTTTTGTAGAACAAATTATCATTAGCTTCATCTTGAGCTAAACAGTTTTTTCTTGATAAGTGTCTGTATAAATTCCATCCAATTAAAAAGATTGCTGCTCTAATTAACCAGAAAGGTACATTTAAGTATCCTGTTTTACCAGCAATTAATTTGTCATAATTCTCATGACCAACAACATCTACACCTTCTTTCATCCAAACAAATAAATGATTTACGTGGAAACCTGAAAGTAATAACAAGATAAAGAAAATTACTGAACCGTATGGTAAATAAGCCGTAATTCCTTGCATAACTCTAAATAAAACAGGAGACCAACCTGCTTGAGCAACTTGTTGAATAGCGTAGAATGCTAAAACTCCCATAGAAATTAAAAGGAAAAATATACAAGCTACATACAAAGCAGCCCAAGGTTTATTTTGTAACTGATGAAAAACGTGCTCAATATGTTCTTTATGCTCTTTCTCAGCATCAACTTTTGAAACGTGAGCTACTTCAGTTGTTGTGTGATTGTCATGATTTTCTGTAGCAACTGGTGCTACATCTGTTTTTGTAGAATCATTTTCAGATGCAACTACCGAATCATTTTTCACTTCAGTATTGTGAGCAACTGCATGAGTAGTATCTTTTACTTCTCCATGAGCTACAGCAGCTTTAGTTTCATGAGTTGCTTCTGTTGCATGAGCATCGTGAGTTGTTGCTTCAGCATGATGTCCACCATGATGACTTTCTGCCACAATTTTTTCTACCTCTTCAATAGTCTTTGGAGCAGATAAAAAACCATACACAATACCTACTAATCCTAAAATCATTAGGGCAAGTGCAATGTTTTTTAAATTTTTTGAAAATGTGTACATATCTATATAACTATCTGTTTATGAAATAATTCTTAATTATTGATTTCTTAATTTAAGAACATGTGATGTTACCATCCAACGCTCTTTAGAAGAAAGTTGATTCGCATGAGAACCCATTGAGTTCAAACCGTATGTAATTACGTGGTAAATACTACCTTCAGTAATTGGTCTGTCTTTATATGCTGGAACTCCTAAAAACTTTTCTTGCTTTACTAATTTTCCTTTACCATCACCAGCTTCACCGTGACAAATTGCGCAATAAATTGTGTATAATTCTTCTGCTTTTTTAGCATCAACACCAATAGAATCAATAGGCGATTTTAAATTAGCTTTTGCGGCATCATAACCAGCAGTAGTATTAGGATATTCGTATGGTTCGAAACCTCTTTTGATTGAACCTTTTGCAGGAATTTGTCCCTCTTTACCCTTCTCGCCTGTTGGTGAATTGAAAGCATCAGATTCTGAGTAAGTTTCGTATGCTACAGATTCGTACATATTAGGCATGTACTGATAGTTTGGCTTCAAATCATTTTTACATGATGAAACTGAAACTACTAATACCAATAGACCTGCTATTTTAATTAAACTTTTCATATCTAAATTAGTGCTTTTCAATTACTTTAACTTCTACTGCTCCAGTATTTTTTAAGAAAGAAGTCAATTCTTCTTCATTATCTTTAACTGCTACTTCCATTAAGAAGTGATCATCTGTAGTTCTTACATCTGGATTTTCTGCTTGTTTAAATGGCCATAATTTACTTCTCATATAGAAAGTAATTACCATTAAGTGAGCTGCAAAGAATACTGTCATTTCAAACATAACCGGAACGAAAGCTGGCATATTTTGAATATAACTCATACTTGGTTTACCTCCAATATCTTGAGGCCAATCGGTAATCATTATATAGTTCATCATTGCAGTTGCAACCGAAAGACCAATACAACCATAAATAAAGGCGCATATTGCAAGTCTTGTTGGTGCTAATCCCATTGCTTTATCCAATCCGTGAACTGGAAAAGGAGTGAAAACTTCTTCAATATGATGATGTGCTTTTCTTGTTTGCTTTACGGCATCCATTAAAATGTCATCATCATTGTATATAGCGTGTATAACTTTATTACTACTCATAACAAATATTAATGTTTTTCTGAATGATTATGTCCTTCTTGTTCTCTTTGTCTTTTATAATTTTCTCCCGAAGATTTCAAAATAGTTTTCACCTCTGCTTGAGCAATTACAGGGAATGTTCTAGCATACAATAAAAATAATACGAAGAAGAATCCTATAGTTCCTGTAAAAATTCCAATATCAACAAAAGTTGGAGAGAACATTGTCCATGAAGATGGAAGGTAATCTCTATGTAATGATGTTACGATGATTACAAAACGCTCAAACCACATTCCAATGTTTACTACAATTGAGATTATGAAAGAGAACATAATACTAGTTCTTAATTTTTTGAACCACATGAACTGAGGAGAGAATACATTACAAGTCATCATTGACCAATATGCCCACCAGTAAGGTCCAGTTGCTCTATTTAAGAATGCGTATTGTTCATATTCCACACCAGAATACCAAGCTACGAATAACTCTGTGATGTAAGCAACACCAACGATAGAACCTGTAATCATAATTACAATATTCATTAATTCGATATGTTGAACCGTGATATATGCTTCTAAGTTAGATACTTTTCTCATGATGATAAGTAAAGTATTTACCATCGCGAATCCAGAGAAAACCGCTCCAGCAACGAAGTATGGAGGGAAAATGGTAGTATGCCATCCTGGAATTACAGAAGTTGCGAAGTCAAAAGATACAATCGTGTGTACAGAAAGTACAAGTGGAGTAGCTAAACCTGCTAATACAAGTGACACTTCTTCAAAACGTTGCCAATCTTTAGCTCTTCCGCTCCATCCAAAACTTAAAATAGAGTAAACTTTTTTATTGAAAGGAGTTACAGCTCTATCGCGCAACATTGCGAAATCAGGTAGTAAACCAGTCCACCAGAAAACTAATGATACAGAAAGGTATGTTGAGATTGCGAATACGTCCCATAGTAAAGGTGAGTTAAAATTCACCCATAAAGAACCTAATTGATTAGGAATTGGAACAACCCAGTAAGCTAACCATGGACGACCCATGTGAATAATTGGGAATAAACCCGCTTGAACTACAGAGAAGATGGTCATAGCTTCTGCAGAACGGTTGATTGCCATTCTCCATCGTTGACGGAATAACAATAATACTGCAGAAATTAATGTTCCGGCGTGACCGATACCAACCCACCAAACGAAGTTAGTGATATCCCAAGCCCAACCAACGGTTTTATTCAAACCCCAAGTTCCAATACCTGTAGATATGGTATAAATTATACAACCAACTCCCCAAAGGAAAGCGGCTAATGCGATAGAAAATACAGTCCACCACTGTTTATTTGCTCTACCTTCAACTGGTGCAGCTACATCTACCGTTATATCATGATAACTTTTATCACCTATAACTAAGGGTTTTCTAATGGGTGCTTCGTAATGAGACGACATAATTTAATTTTAAATTTTAGATTTTAACTTTAGATTTTATTCAAAAAAACTATTATTTCTATCTATATGTTCTTATTATACATTTCTAACTTTTACTTGGTAAACTACGTTTGGTTTTGTACCAACGTGCTCTAACAAATGGTATGATCTATCTGATGCTGCTAATTTTGTAACCGCATCTTCAGTATTGTTTACATCACCAAAAATCATGGCTCCTGAAGAACAAGCTGCAGAACAAGCTGTTTCAAATTCGTCAACTTTTACTTCTCTACCTTCACGTTTAGCAGTCAAAATTGTTTTTTGTGTCATTTGAATACACAATGAACATTTTTCCATTACTCCACGAGAACGAACGTTAACATCTGGATTAATGACCATACGACCTAAATCATCATTCATATGGAAATTAAATTCGTCATTGTTGTTGTATAAGAACCAGTTGAAACGACGTACTTTATAAGGACAGTTGTTTGCACAATATCTAGTTCCAACACATCTGTTGTAAGCCATTTGGTTTTGACCTTGACGACCGTGAGATGTAGCAGCAACAGGACAAACTGTTTCACATGGTGCGTGATTACAGTGCTGACACATTACTGGTTGGAAAACAACTTGAGGATTATCTGATGGATCTTCCATTTCTCCAAATCCGCTTAACGATCCTTTATCTCCAGTTAAACCGTCAAATTCTTCTTTTTTCTTATTATCACCAGCGAAAGTATCTTCTGATGAATAGTATCTGTCAATACGCAACCAGTGCATATCACGACTTCTTCTTACTTCATCTTTACCAACAACCGGCACGTTATTTTCTGCATGACAAGCAATTACACAAGCTCCACAACCTGTACAAGCATTTAAATCAATAGAAAGGTTAAAGTGATGTCCAACTGAACGATCAAATGATTCCCATAAATCAACTTTTGTAGCTTCTACTTCTTTATGATCTAAAGATACCATTGGTGGAGCATTAAATACTTCTTTCTCACCTTTAGCACTTGCATCTTTATAGATTGCTAATGTAGTTTCTTTAACAATATCACCTCTACCCATTAATGTTTTCTGAGACTGAACACTTGCAAATTCGTGTTCACCATCAGCTTTCACTACTTGTGCAGCTTGAACATTATCAAAATTATTATATAATACGTAAGCGTTAACACCTACTTGCATTTCTTCTTTTAAAGCTGCTTTACGACCATATCCTAAAGATAAACCAACAGTTCCTTTAGCTTGACCTGGCTGAACAATAACTGGCACTTTAAGCTCAGTTTTTCCAACTTTAACAGTAGCATAACTACCATTTAAACCACCATTAGCAACAATTTCATTTTCTAATTTTAATGCTTCTGCATCAGCTTTAGAAACAGTTAAATAGTTATCCCAAGATACTCTTGTAATTGGATCCGGGAATTCTTGTAACCATGGGTTATTTGCTTGTTGACCATCACCTAAACCAGTTTTAGTATATAAAACTAATTCGAATCCAGCAACAGGTTTTGCTTGTGCTAATGTATTAGCAGCAGAAGCATAATCTGCAGTTCCACCAGAAACAGCCGAAGCCGCACCAACGAAAACACCGTCGTGAACTACCTTATTCCAAGAAGTTCCACCAACAAATGCACCAGAATTTACTTTTAAATAATCATAAAAAGTACCACCAACACCATTTAAAGACAATAAAACATCTTGAAATTGTTTCGTATTGAATAAAGGACGAATTGTTGGTTGTGTTAATGAATAAGTTCCTGCAGTTAAACTGTGATCGTTCCAAGATTCTAAATAATGTGGAGCAGCCGCAGCAATTGTAGTTATCGATGCTGTTTCATCTTCTTTTAGAGAAAATGCAACAGATAATTTAGTCTTTTTAAGTCCAGATACGAATGCGTCGCTGTTTGCTAAAGTGTAAACTGGATTTACGCCACTCATTATTAATGTGTGAACAGTTCCAGCATTTAAGTCTGCAATTAATTGAGCAACTTTTTCGTTTGAACCTTTTCTAATTTGTCTTGCTCCAGCAGTTGAGAATGCCTCACTTGCTAAAACTTGATTGATTGCAATAACTAAAAGTTGTGCGTTTTTATCTTGAATTCCAGATACTAAAACACCTTTACTTCCCGCAGCTTTTAATTGTTGAGCCGCTTTAGTTACTTCAGCATCAAATTCTTTTCCTAAAGAAGAAGAAACAGAAGAACCAGTTATTACATTGTATATTTTTACTAATGCTTGCTTTTGATTTGCAACAGACATTGCAACTCTTTTATCGGCAGCAGCACCAGATAAAGTCATATTTGCTTCAAATTGGAAATGCTTAGACATTTTTCCTGCTTGAGGAATTCTACCTTTTGCATAACCTGAATCAAAACTTCCACCTTGCCAGTCACCTAAGAAATCAGCACCGATAGAAACAATTGTATTTGCTTTTGAAAAATCGTAATCTACAAGAGCTCTTTGACCGTAAACAGTTTCGAAAGCATCTAACGCAGCTGATTCTGAAACAGCATCATAAATTACATGTTTTGAATTTGGATTTTTAGCTAAGAAATCTGCAACCAATTTCTCAGTTGATGGACTTGCTAATGTATTAGTCAATAAAACAACTTGACCACCTTTAGCTTTAGCATCAGCCAAGCTTGATTTGATTTTAGCATCTACTTCGATCCAAGTTGCGTTTTTTTGATTAATCATTGGAGATTTCAAACGCATACTGTCATACAATGACAAAACAGAAGCATGAACTCTTGCATTTGCAGCAAATTTCGCACCTTCGATTTTGTTGTTGTCTATTTTAATAGGACGACCTTCACGAGTTTTAACTAAAAGATTTGCAAAATCAAAACCGTCAAACATAGTAGTTGCATAAAAATCTGCAATACCAGGAATAATTTGCTCTGGTTGTACTACGTAAGGAATTGATTTGTGCACTGGACCTTCACATGCTGCTAATGTAGCTGCTGCTGTACTAAATCCAACGTATTTTAAAAAATCACGACGAGTAGTTGATGATGATGACAAAGATGCTGCGTCTCCTAAAAATTCATCTGTTGGAATTGCTTCCACAAATTCGTTATTTTTAAGCGTCTCAACAATAGAACTATTTTCGTTTAGCTCTTCAACACTTTTCCAGTATTTTTTGTTTGATGACATCGTATATATATTATTAGCTTCTTAATAAATTGATTAATAGTGACACTTACCGCATTCTAAACCTCCCATTTGTGCAGCAGTCAATTTGTCTACACCATATTTTTTAGAAAGTTCTTTGTGAATTTTATCATAGTAAGCGTTTCCTTCCATTTTAACATCGGTTTGACGGTGACAATCAATACACCATCCCATTGTTAATGGAGCGAATTGTTTTTGGATTTCATACGTTTGAACTTCACCGTGACATTTTTGACACTCAATTCCAGCAACAGAAACGTGTTGTGAGTGATTGAAGTAAACGAAATCTTGTAAGTTATGAATACGAACCCATTTTACTGGTTTTGTTTTTCCCGTGTATTTTTGAGTTGATTTATCCCAACCAACAGCAGTGTATAATTTTTGGATTTCTCCATCGTAGAATGCTTTAGAGTATTCTGGTGTTGCAGTAGTATCAGCAACTTCAGCAATATTTTTATGACAGTTCATACAAATATTTAGAGAAGGAATACCAGCATTTTTACTTACACGTGCCGCAGAGTGACAGTATTTACAATCAACACCATTACTACCGGCGTGAATTCTGTGAGAGAAATGTATCGGTTGAATTGGAGCGTAGTTTTGATCTACACCAATTTGAGATAAATATCCGTACACAAAATAACCACTTGCAAGCAATAGGAAAATTGCAGAAACTAAAACTAAGAATTGATTTCTTACAAAAGCTCTTCCTAATCCCAATATTGGATTCTCTTTTTTAACTACTTCCAAACCTTTAGAAGAAGCAATTCTATTCAACATGTTATAAACAAGGAACAACATTACAATTAATAATAACATTACTGTTACTAAAAATCCTAAGATTACATTGTTTGAAATTGCGTTTTCATCTTTTGCTTGAAGACCTCCATCAACAACTGCCATTCCAGCTGGAGCTTCAGCTTTAACTTCAGAAGTATAAGCAATGATGTTATCAATATCTGCATTAGATAATTGAGGAAACGCAGTCATCACAGACTTGTTGTATTCTTCATATATTTTTACAGCTTTTGCATCTCCTGATTTAATTAGTTCAGAACTGTTTTTTACCCATTTGTAAATCCAAGCCATGTCATACTTGTTCGCTACACCACGAAGTGCAGGACCAGTTGCTTTAGCATCTAATTTGTGACAAGCAGCACAATTGGCATTAAAAAGTTCTTTACCTTTTACGGCATCACCACCGGCAGCAGGAGCAGCGGCTGGAGTTGCAGCAACATCAGTAGCAGGAGCGGCCGTTGCAGGCGCAGCTTCTTGAGCAAATGAAGTTAAGGAAATTGTTAGCATTAAAGCTAAGCTTAGAATTAAATTCCTAGAAATCGAATTATGGTTACCCACTTTTTTCATATAGTTAATGATTATCGACAATTTTGGTATGATTTTTTCTATTGAACAATTCATAGAAAAAGATTGTACATTTTTAAAAACTTGCACAAAAATACGACTTAAGAATTATTCTCAAAACCATAAATATAT
>NZ_DQDX01000083.1 GCF_003525665.1 Flavobacterium sp. | reverse complement strand
TTTTAAATCTGTTCATTTAAATCTAAACCTTAGTATAATTAAAATTTAAACTTAATTACATCACATGAAAAAACTAATTCTCATTCTAATTTTTTGTTGTTTTTCATCCCACTTTCATGCGCAATCCGAAAAGGTTACTGTTTTGAAAGACAAAGATGATTTTAAACTGCTTGTTAACAACAAACCATTTTTTATTAATGGAATGAACTGGAACTATGATCCAATAGGAACCAATTATAATTACAGTTTATGGAAACAATCTGATGATGTTATCAAAGCAGTTCTTGATAATGAAATGGGCTTGCTAAAAAACATGGGAGTAAATGCTGTTAGACAATACACCGGTATTCAACCAAAATGGATTACGTATATCTATCAAAAATATGGCATCTACACAATGTTAAATCATTCATTTGGAAGATATGGTTTGACAATTAATGGTAATTGGGTTCCAAATACCGAATATTCTAATCCTGCAACAAGACAACTTTTGTTAAAAGAAACTCAAGCTATGATTCAAGAGTATAAAAATACTCCGGGTTTATTGTTGTTTCTTTTAGGTAACGAAAACAATTATGGTTTGTTTTGGGATGGTGCAGAAACAGAAAACATTCCGCTGGAAGATAGAAAATCAACAAAAAGAGCTAAGGATATGTATTCTATCTTTAATGAAGCCGTTGTTGCAATGAAAAAAATAGATACTTCTCATCCTATTGCTATTTGCAACGGTGATTTACTTTTCTTAGATATCATTGCAGAGGAATGTAAAGATGTTGACATTTTTGGAACTAATATGTATCGTGGAGTTTCATTCGGAAATGCGTTTCAAGAAGTTAAAACTAAATTAAATAAGCCAATTCTTTTTACAGAGTTTGGAGCCGATGCTTTTAACGCAATTGACAATGCCGAAGATCAAAAATCGCAAGCCTATTACATGGTCAATAACTGGAAAGAAATTTATGAAAATGCAGCAAACTTAGGTAAATCTGGAAATTCATTAGGTGGATTTACTTTTCAGTTTAGTGATGGTTGGTGGAAATTTGGTCAAACAAAAAATTTAGATGTTCATGATAGTAATGCTTCGTGGTCAAACGGTGGTTATACAAATGACTTCCTAGAAGGCCAGAATAATATGAACGAAGAATGGTTTGGTGTATGTGCAAAAGGTCCAGTTAATCCAAGAGGTTTATATGATTTATATCCAAGAGCGGCATATTATTCATTAAAAGAGGCACACAATATTAATCCGTACGAAGTTGGAACAACATTGGAAGGAATCAACACTCATTTTAGTAATATCAAATTAATGGATGGTGTCTTAAAAGCGAGAGGTGATAAAGCAGCTTTAGTAGGAAGCAGTACTGATAAATTGAGAATTAGCAATTTAAGAGCAGAATTTACTACTTTCAACACTGGTGGAACTTTACTTACAACTCCAGATGATGCTGCTCCAAATGCAACGCAATATCCAAACCAATTAGGATTTGACCACATGCAATCTTATTTTGTTGGAGTAGAAGGGAATCCAACTTCAAACATGAAAGCCAATGTAAATGTAAATATTCTAGGAAATGTGGCTCTAAATCCAATAAACGAAATATTCTACGAAAATAGAGGAAGAGCTCAGATGGTTAATACTCCTGATGGACCAATAAATGTAGCCGATGCGAACAGAGTTCAAATTTATAACGCATCGTACAGTTGGAATGAAAAAGATTTTGATTTACGTGGTTTCTACAGAACAGGTCATTACCATTGGGGTTATGAAGGCGATTTCTTCGGATTATATCCAGAAGCTAATTACGGACCAAACCTTGACATTTACAATGGTGAAGTTTCTGGTTTCGAATTTGATGGTAAAAGAAGTTTAAACGGATTAAAAGCTGCCTTCGGACCACAACTTTGGTGGGGTGCAAACCCGGCATTTTTGTTAAAATACGGAACCAAATTAGGAAAAATTGATGCAACTGCAGTGTATCATGAAGATATCGCAGATGCTGCAATTGCAACTACATCAATTTTTATTCCGCAACCAAAAACACGCAGAGCCACAGTGCACTTTAAAACAAAAGTAGATGCATTCGGGCTAGAACTAGGAGGAATTTGGGGTGGACAACCTTTAAATGGAAGAACTTTTCAATACGCAACAGGAACTCCTGGAAATTATACTGTTTATGATGACGAAGTTAAAGCATCAGACAATTGGGGTGGAAAAGCTAAAATTACCTTCTCAAGCGGTAAATTTAATGTCTACACTCAAGGTGCCATTATGGGATTAGTTGCCAATGGTGGAGCAGATGCTACGCAAACTTTCACTGGATGGAGATTAAAAGATAGTGGAAGCGGAAATCAAATGAATTTCTTAGCAGGTTTTACCTATAATGTAAATTCAAATCTTCAAATCGCTCCTAACTTTTTATGGCAAAAACCTCTTGTTGAAGCAATGCCAAATGATGTTGATGCTCCAGGAAGACTTAGAAATATTCAATCCGACCCTTTTGTAGTAAGAGCAAACCGTGAGACTCTTGGGGGTGAATTATTATTGACTTATGATCCAACTCCAGCAACATGGATGTACGAATGGGACAACGACATGGCTGAAGATGCCAAATTTGCTTTCAGCACTGGTTTTGTTTTCCGCCATTTACCAACTACGCAAGATGCTGCAATCGGATTTTTAAGTAATCGTACTTCATTTGCATTTGAAAGATCAGCGCCAGCCCACGATTTATGGGAATCTAATACTAGAATTGTTTCAAAAATATCTCCAGAATTAGGATTAATTTCCAATTTCTATTTCGGTAACGGTCAATCAAATGGTAGCGATGCCAGACTTATTGAAAGAATTGGTGGTGATATGAGATTGATTTATAGAAAAGTGAAACTTACTCATTCATTCAAAATAAATGATTGGGGTCCATTTGATTACCACAGAGATTTTAACTTAACCTATCCTGTGCAGTTAATGTTAGATTTATCAACTTCAGTAGGAAAACCAGATTGGTTCATTTTACCAAATACTAAAATTGGTATCATGGGAACTTGGCGTTCACTAGATCAATATTCGCCTAGATACTCTCCAACAGCTGTTCCACCAAATACTTTTCCTCCTGTACCGGTAATTAGTCCAGTAGGATTTGGAAATGGATCAGAATGGGAAGTTAGAACATACATACACATCAACATAGGAAAATAATAAAAAAATTGAAAAATGAAAAATCAAAAAAATAATTATTTAAAACTTACTTTACTTCTAAGTTTGGTTTTACTAACAAATGTAAGTTGTGAAAGAGAGTTATCAGATGATGCTGTACTTTCCACTTTTCCTAAAACAGCCGAAATTTTCACAGACGATTTCGTAGGTATGGGAAGTGATTTTTATAAACCTTACGGTGGTTCTAAATTCACCGCATTTTCTGTAGATCTTGAACAAGGTTACGAAAGCAATTCTTCAATACGTATTGATGTACCAAATGCAACTGATCCCGAAGGTGCTTATGCTGGAGGTATTTTTGTAATTGATGGCGCAGGACGTAATTTAACCGATTTCGATGCCTTAACATTTTATGTAAAAGCCTCTCAAGGTGTAACAGTGGGTGAGTTTGGTTTTGGAGAAGATTTTGGAGAAAACAAGTTTATCACTACAATAACCAATGTAGGTGTTGGAACAAACTGGACCAAAATTACCATTCCAATTCTGGATGCTTCAAAGTTACTACAAGAAAGAGGTATGTTTAGATACGCCGCTGGAACAACAAGTACAAATGGTTTTGGCTTCACATTGTGGATCGATGAAATTAAATTCGAAAAATTAGGAACCACTAACTTACTTTATCCTTTTATCTTGAATGGTGATGATAACAGTGTAGATGGTTTTGCAGGATCAAATCAAATAATTAGCGGATTGGGTGCGGTTTATAGTTTGGCAAATGGACAAAATGTAACAATCAATGCAGCGCCTTCTTATTTCAATTTTAATGTTTCTAATACTTCTGTTGTTAGTCCTTTAGCTTTAAATAATCTGGGACAAATGTTTACAAGTGTTATAGGTAATACTGGCTCTGCGGTGGTTACGGCACAAGTAGGTAACACATTGGCACAAGGATCTTTAACTATAAATGCTGTTGGTGCATTTCCTCATGCTCCAATACCAACAAGACCTGCATCATCTGTAGTTTCGTTGTTCAGTAATGCCTACAATAACATACCAGTTAGACATTACAATGGTTTCTTTTCTGGTTCAAATACGCAAGGTGGTGCTGGAAACGACCCGAACAATGTAGATATACAAGCACCATTTATAAATGGATCAATTGATAACATTATTAATTATACACAATTAGATTTTGTTAGTATTGGTATGTACGAAACTGTACCGAGAGTAAATATTAGTGGTATGACGCACATGCATGTTGACATCAATGTAAAACAAGCTGTAGCTCCGTCTAATTTTATTAGAATAGAACTTCATAGTAGTCTTGCAAATGGGCCAACAACATCTTCGGGTTCGTTTGTAGTTAATGCCGCTACTTTAACCAATGTTGATGCCAACGGATGGGCAAGTATTAATATCCCTATTTCAAGTTTCCCTGGTTTTAATGATGCTACAAATCTTGGACAGGTATTTTTTGTGTCAGGAAACCCTGGAGGAATATTTAATATCTGGGTAGACAACGTTTATTTTTATGCACAATAATTAATAAAACTTTAAAAAAGAAAAATGAAAAATATAAATTATAAAATAAGTCTTTTAACCCTTGGCTTTTTTGGGTTGATCTTCAGCACCTATTCTTGTGATGACGATGAAAAGCAGACCGTAGTCACTAAATTCGACTTGGTTATGGAAGATAATTTTGATGTTAATGGTGCACCAAATCCAGCAATATGGACTTATGACATTGGAAGAGGTTCACAAAATAATGGTTGGGGAAACAACGAATTACAATATTATACAGATAGTTCAGACAATGTTGTTGTTCAAAATGGTTACTTGATTATTACTGCCAAACAACAAGCGCTTGGTGGCGCAAGTTATACTTCTGCACGATTGAAAACTAAAAATTTATTTGAACAAAAGTACGGTCGTTTTGAAGCACGTATTAAGTTACCATTAGGTCAAGGTTTATGGCCAGCATTTTGGATGTTAGGAAGTAATATCGATGAAGTTGGATGGCCACAATGTGGAGAAATAGATATCATGGAATATTTAGGAAATAACCCAACTCAAATTTTAGGAACGCTTCACGGACCAGGTTTTTCTGGAGGCGAAAGTATCAGTAAAAAGTATTCATTAACAAATAGCCGATTTGATAATGAGTTCCACGTTTTTGGTGTAGAATGGACTGAAGATTACATCAATTGGTATGTAGACGATGTATTATACAATCAAATAACTAGAAAACAAGTTGAAGACGAAGGCGGTGAATGGGTTTTTGATAATTCGTTTTTCATGATTTTAAATATGGCTGTTGGTGGAAATTTACCAGGTAGTCCAAATAGTAGTACAACTTTCCCACAAAGAATGCTTGTAGATTATGTTAGAGTTTATCAATAAATTATAAATATAGAACCATGTATAAATCAATAAAAGTAGTTAGTTTATTAGTAGTCTTCCTTAGTTTTTTATCTTGTGATAGTGATGATGACTCAG
Organism: Flavobacterium sp.; assembly: GCF_003525665.1. Lineage (GTDB taxonomy): Bacteria > Bacteroidota > Bacteroidia > Flavobacteriales > Flavobacteriaceae > Flavobacterium. The sequence goes on along the minus strand of NZ_DQDX01000083.1, from coordinate 13,769 downwards.
TTCAAAATAACACACTAAGTTCTGGATATACCTATGTAAGAGAGGCGTCACCAGGTGTAATCACATTTATTAATACTTCTGAAAATGCAGACACTTACATTTGGGAATTTGGTGACGGAACAACTTCAATTATAAAAGATCCAGTAAAAACGTACACACAAACAGGTGAATATGTTGTTAATCTCACCGCAAAAAACAACAAAACTGGTGAAGTAAAATCATATAGCAGTACAATTTCAATCTTTGTTTTCCAAGGTGGATTAGTATCTAATGGAAATTTTGAAAGTGGAACTTCTCCGTGGAAGTTTGGTGTAACTAATGCTATTGCTCCTTCTCTTTTAGTAACGCAAGGAGGAAACACCTATTTTTCTATCAACGTTGCAGCAGCAGGTAATCCTTACGATGTAAATCTATCTCATGTAGGAATTAATATGATTCAAGGCAAAACGTATCGATTAACTTTTGACGCATGGTCTAATGTTAATAGAACTATGATTGTAGGTATTGGTCTAAGTGGTAATCCATTTACAAATCAATCTGTTACACGTAATTTAACGACTTCAGTTCAAAGTTTCAGTATTGATTTAGTGGCGAATTTTACAAATACCAATTCAAGAGTAATTTTCGATATGGGTGCAGCAATCGGTAGAGTAAACATCGATAATGTAACCCTGAACGAAATTCCATAATAAAAATTATAATTCAACAACAAACAATAGAATAGGTATTCATTTTTAGAATAATCTACGTAGTAAATTCAATTTCCAAATTCAGTTTGGGGTTGATTTATAGATGGATATACTATTTAACAATCGACTGATTTTATGCAATTAATTGAAATAAAAGGCGAAAAGTATTATCGAATAGAAAACTCCGATCGAATGCGACCATTTTTCATGAGTATCGTAAGCGATTCTAATCATTGGATGTTTATTTCCAGTAATGGCGGATTAACGGCTGGAAGAAAAAATGCTGAATTTGCTCTTTTTCCTTATTATACAGATGATAAAATAACCGAATTCGCTGATATTACCGGAAGTAAAACTATTTTTCAAGTTGAAAGTAACAACGAAAAATATATTTGGGAACCTTTTTCTGTACGATTTAATGATAAATACAACTTAACTAGAAATTTATACAAAAACGAATTCGGTAATAAAATCATTTTTGAAGAAATACACAATGATTTTCAACTTACGTTCAGATACCAATGGAGTTCAAGTAATTTATTCGGATTTGTAAAAAAATCAGAAGTAATTAACAACTCTGGAAATGATTATAAAATAACACTTCTTGATGGAATCCAAAACGTTTTACCTCAAGGAGTTAATAGTGATTTGCAAGCCACAACAAGTAATCTAGTTGATGCTTACAAAAGAAACGAACTTCACTCAGAAAGTGGTTTAGGAATTTTTGCTCTTAGTGCTATTATTGTTGATAAAGCCGAACCAAGCGAAGCGCTAAAAGCAAATATTGCTTGGTCTTTAGGATTGGATAATCCAACTTATTTGCTTTCATCATTACAACTTACTGCTTTTAGGAGATTTAAAAATGTGCATCAAGAAAACGACATTAAAGGTGAAAAAGGTGCTTATTTCGTTTCAACCGATTTGTTTTTAACAAAGAATTCTTCTAAATCTTGGAAGATTATTGCTAATGTAAATCAAAATCAAGCGCAAGTTATTCAATTAGCAGATGCTATTTGTAATGATAAAACGTTAGAAAATCAAATAATTCAAGATATAGATTTAGGTACTCAAAATCTTATCGCTCTAAATGCAACTGCCGACGGATTGCAATTCACAGCAGATAAACGTAAAGATACACGTCATTTTTCAAATGTTTTATTCAACATCATGCGTGGTGGTATTTTTGATAATAACTACACCATCGGGAAAAATGATTTTGTAAATTACATAGCTAAAGCAAACAAAACCTTATTTCAAGAAGAAAGTAAATTTTTAAACGATTTACCTGAAACTTTTGACTATTCATATCTTCAAGAATTAATTTCAAATTCTGAAAATGCCGATTTAGTACGTCTTTGTACCGAATATCTTCCGCTTAAATTTAGTAGAAGACACGGTGATCCAAGTCGTCCATGGAACAAATTTTCGATTAATACAAGAAGTGAAATTGATGGTTCTAAAATATTAGATTACGAAGGAAATTGGCGTGATATTTTTCAAAATTGGGAATCTTTAGCCAACGCTTATCCTGAGTTCATCGACGGAATGATTCACAAGTTTTTGAACGCCTCAACTTTCGATGGATACAATCCTTATAGAGTAACAAAAAGTGGCTTTGATTGGGAAACTATCGAACCAGATAATCCTTGGTCTTACATTGGTTATTGGGGTGATCATCAAATTATCTATTTGTTGAAGTTTTTAGAGTTTATAGAAAAATACCAACCAGGAAAACTAAACGCTTATTTTGACAAAGAGTGTTTTGTTTATGCTGCGGTTCCTTATATTATTAAACCGTATCAAGATATTTTAAAAAATCCAAAAGATACAATTGAGTTTGACCATGAATGGGATGCTAAAATTCAAAAACGTAGAATTGAAAATGGTGCAGATGGGGCTTTACTAAGAGATAATACTGATGCAATTTATCATGTAAATCTAATCGAGAAAATATTAGCTACTGTTCTGGCAAAAATGTCCAATTTCATTCCAGAAGGTGGAATTTGGATGAATACCCAAAGACCAGAATGGAATGACGCTAATAATGCTTTGGTAGGTAATGGTGTTTCAATGGTTACGCTTTATTATTTGAGAAGATTTCTTAAGTTTTTCCAACAATTATTAGATAATTCTAATCAGGAAACCATCAAGATTTCTAATGAAATGGTTGAGTTTTATCATGCCATCAGACAAATTTTATTAGATAATCAACATTTGTTATCAGGTTCAATCTCTAATGAAGAAAGACAAAAAATACTAAATGCTTTAGGTCAAGTTGCTTCCGAATATCGTTTTCAAGTTTATAACAGCGGTTTTTGGGGTAAAAAGAGAACGCATTCTATGCAAGGTTTGAAGAATTTTGCTCAAGTTAGCATTGATTTTATCGAACATTCTATAAAAGCTAATCAAAGAGAAGATAAGTTGTATCATGCTTATAACTTAATGTCTATTGAAAATAATGGCGTTTCTATTTCCTATTTACCAGAAATGCTTGAAGGTCAAGTAGCTATTTTAAGTTCGGGGTTTCTTTCGGGTAAACAATCTTTAGAAGTATTGGATGCTTTAAGAGAAAGTGCTTTGTACAGAAAAGATCAAAACAGCTATATTTTATATCCAAATAAAGAACTTCCTAAGTTTTTAGAAAAGAATACAATTCCTAGAGAAAAGGTAGAAAAATCCCTTTTGTTAAAGCAACTTTTAGATAATAACAATTTCCAATTAATCAATAAAGACATTAAAGGAAACTATCATTTCAATGGTAATTTTCACAATGCTAATGATTTAAAGAATGCTTTAGATTTATTGGCTTCTAATAATGATTACAAAGAATTAGTTGCGACAGATTCAGATGCGGTACTTCAAATATTTGAAGACGTATTCAATCACAAAGCTTTTACAGGTCGTTCAGGAACTTTTTATGGTTATGAAGGTTTAGGTTCTATTTATTGGCACATGGTTTCCAAGTTGCATTTAGCTGTTTTAGAAGTTATTAATAAAGCTATTGAAAATAAGGACGATGAAGCTGTAATTGATGCTTTAGTAAATCATTTTGACGAAATCGGAGCCGGAATTGGAATTCACAAATCACCAGAAGTTTATGGAGCATTTCCAACCGATCCTTATTCACACACACCTTTTGGCAAAGGTGCTCAACAACCAGGAATGACAGGTCAAGTGAAAGAAGATGTCTTAACTAGAATTGGAGAATTAGGTGTGAAAATGAAGGACGGAAAATTACAATTCCAACCAAGCTTCCTCAAAAAAGAAGAGTTTTTATCAAAAGATACTGAAGTAACTTTCATGATGGTTGATGGTTCACAAAAAGTTATGAATCTTGAAAAAGACTCTTTAGCATTTACAACATGCCAAGTGCCAGTTATTTATAAAATTGATACAACAAGTAAAATTGTTTTGAACTATAAAAATGGAGCAACTAAAACTTTTGAAACATTAGAATTAAACAAAGAAGAAAGCAAAAAAATATTCGATAGAACTGATGAAATTACATTGGTTGAAGTCTATTTAAACGCAACTATTTTAAGATAATGAGAAATTTGATTTACATCATATTACTATTGTTTATATCATGTAAACCAACCAATACAAGAAATTTAGTTTCAAAAGAAATGACGGCAGAAAAATTATTAGGAAATACAGAATACCAAGCCATTTGTTATGGTGGTTATAGAACTCAAACGAGAGAAAAACAACCAACAATAACAGAAATAAAAGAAGATTTAAGAATACTTTCTGCTATGAATATAAAAGTTTTACGAACTTATAATGTTCATTATGAAGAAGTATCCAATTTATTAAAAGCCATTACAGAATTAAAAAAAGCGGATGAAAATTTTGAAATGTATGTAATGCTTGGCGCATGGATTGATTGTAAAAATGCATGGACAAATTTGCAACCAATTCATAATGAAGAAAGTGAGAGAAATGCGATCGAAATTGAAGAAGCAGTAAGATTAACAAATAAATATCCTGAAATAATTAAAATTATTGCTGTTGGGAATGAAGCGATGGTGAAATGGGCAACTAGTTATTATGTCACGCCAAATATCATTTTGAAATGGGTAAATCATTTGCAGAATTTAAAGAAAGAGAATAAATTACCTAAACAAGTTTGGATAACAAGTTCAGATAATTTTGCTTCTTGGGGCGGACATACTGCCGATTATCATGTGGAGGATTTGAATAAATTAATAAAAGCTGTTGATTATATTTCGATGCATACTTATCCAATGCACGATACTCATTATCATCCAGTTTTTTGGGGAATAAAAGAAAATGAATTGCAGTTGTCTGAAAAAGAAAAAGTAGATGCTGCAATGTTAAGAGCTAGAAATTACGCCATCAATCAATACGAAAGTGTTGTAAGTTATATGAAGTCAATTGGTGTAAACAAACCAGTTCATATTGGCGAAACAGGTTGGGCAACAAAGTCAAATGAACATTATGGAAATGATGGTTCGAAGGCAACAGATGAATATAAATCAGCGTTGTATTATGACTTAATGAGAGAATGGAGCAACAAAAATAATATTTCGTGTTTCTATTTTGAAGCTTTTGATGAAAATTGGAAAGATGCTGCCAATCCGTTAGGTTCAGAAAATCATTTCGGCCTAATTAATTTGCAATCACAAGCCAAATATGTGCTTTGGAAAAATGTAGATAGTGGAACTTTTAAAGGTTTAACTAGAGATGGGAAACCAATAACAAAAACCTATAACGGCGATGAAAAAGCTTTATGGTTGGATGTTAAAACACCTAATTCTGTTTTAAAGAATTAAAAGAATGGTAAATAACAAAGGTAAAATAGTAGAGAGTAAATTTTTGATAATAGCTTGTATTATGGCATTCTCATTGCATAGTTGTAAAGTTGCTGATAAATTAAACGTTCAAGTTTATGAAACTTCCGAACGTGGCAATTCATTGACAAAAATTACCCAATTTTCTAACGAAGGAACTCCAGTTGTTGTTACCATTAATCCTGATAAAAAATTTCAAACTATTACAGGTTTTGGAGGTTCTTTCACCGAATCTTCGGCTTATTTACTAAATCGATTGAGTAAAGAAAATCGTAAGAAAATTTTAGATGCTTACTTCAGTGAATCAGGAGCCAATTATTCGCTTACTCGAACACACATTGCGTCTTGCGATTTTTCGTTAAGCAATTACACTTACGCCAAAGTCGAAAACGACATGACTTTGGAACATTTTACCATAGAAGACGATAAATCCGATTTAATTCCGATGATTTTAAATGCAAAAGCTATTTCTAAAGAAGGTTTTAAAATCATTTCTTCACCTTGGTCGTGTCCGCCATGGATGAAAGACAATAAAAAATATGTAGGTGGAAAATTATTACCAGAATTCAATGATGCTTTCGCTTTGTATTTTTCAAAATATCTTAATGCTTATAAAAAAGAAGGCATAGATATTTGGGGTTTAACAGTGATTAATGAACCACACGGAAACGGAAACAATTGGGAAAGCACTCTTTTTTCGCCAAAAGAAATGACCGATTTTGTAATGAATCACATGGGTCCAAAATTAGAAAAAGATGGTTGGGGAAATGTCAAGATACTTGGATATGATCAAAATCGTGCAGGTATAAAAGAGTGGGCAAACGAAATGTATAAAGATGAAAACACATCAAAATATTTTGACGGAATGGCCATTCATTGGTATGAAAGTACCTATGAAGTTTTCCCAGAAGATTTGCAATATGCTCATAATAAAGCACCAAATAAATATTTAATAGAAACCGAAGGTTGTGTAGATTCTGAAATTCCGCATTGGCAAGACGATGCTTGGTATTGGAAAAAAGAAGCCACCGATTGGGGTTGGGATTGGGCAAGCGAAAAAGAAAAATATTTGCATCCAAAATACGCTCCAGTAAACCGTTATGCAAATGATATAATAGGATGTCTAAATAATAGAGTTGATGGTTGGATCGATTGGAATATGGTTCTTGACCGTCAAGGTGGACCAAATTGGTTCAAGAATTGGTGTGTTGCTCCAATCATTGTTGACGATAAAAATGATGAAGTGTACTTGACACCATTATATTATGTGATGGCTCATTTCAGCAAGTTTATGCGACCAGGAGCTGTCAAAATTGGTTGTGAGATAAATTCTAAAGATTTGGTTTCAACAGCTGTGCAAAATCCAGATGGCTCTATCGCAATTGCAATTTTTAATCCAACAGAAACCAAACAAACAATTGATATCAAATTAAGTAATAAAAATGCTATTATTTCTATTGATTCAAAAGCATTACAAACTATAATAATCAAACCAAACTAACCAAACAATTTAAAAACAAAACCTATATATGTCAAATACTAATTCAACATCATCAGGAAAAGTTCCATTCGGGCAAAAAATAGCTTTCGGATTAGGAATGTTAGCAAACCAAATGTTCCCTGCTGCTTTAGGAATTTTTACAGTTGTATTAGTCGAACAATTGGGCTTTAGCGGATTGTTGTTAGGTTTAACGTATTTTATTCCAAAGTTTTATGATGCTTTGTTTGATTTGATAATGGGTTATGTGAGTGATAATACTAAATCAAAATGGGGTAGAAGAAGACAATATGTATTAGCAGGAGCAATTATTCTAGGAATTTCATTTGCATTAATGTGGCAATTGTATGCTGAAAACGGTGTAACATACAATTTTTGGTACTTTTTATTGATTTCAATGATTTTTTACTCAGGATTGACCATATTCAGTATTCCTTATGTTGCGATGGGTTACGAAATGAGTGATGATTTCCATGAACGAACCAATATTATGGCTACTTCACAACTTATTGGTCAGTTGGCTTGGGTTGTTGCACCATGGTTTTGGGTTATAATGGCAGATAAATCATTGTTTCCATCAGGTGATGTGGCTGTAAGAACCTTAGCTGTATATGTTGCAATAGGTTGCGCCATTTTAGCAGCAATTCCAGCATTTTTTATTCCAAGTAAATCTACACTCAACGAAGATTATAGTCCAATTGATTTAAAAGGAATCCTCGGCAGTTTTGGCGAAATCAAAGAAGGATTGAAAGCTTCGATCGAAATTAAACCATTTAGAAAAATTTGTATTGCTACTTTTTTAATTTTTAATGCTTTTCAAACTACAGCAGCATTTTCGTATTTTATCATCAAGTATTATTTGTTTAAAGGAAATGAAGACGGTTTCGGATTATGGCCTACTTTATTTGGAAGTGTAGGTGCAATTATCACAACGGTTGCGGTGATTCCTATTGTAGCAAGAATGTCAAAAACAATGGGAAAAAAGAAAGCTTTTTTGCTTTCTCAAGGAATTTCTGTAATCGGTTACATTTTGCTTTTTGTATTATTTGTTCCAGGAAAACCATATCTGTTTTTGTTTGCATTGCCATTTTTCTCCTTCGGAATTGGAAGCTTGTTTACCTTAATGATGTCAATGACTTCTGATGTCATAGATATTGATGAACTCAACACAGGAAAAAGAAGAGAAGGAAGTTTAGGCGCTATTTATTGGTGGATGGTAAAATTTGGAACAGCTGTTGCAGGATTGTTAAGTGGATTAATTCTTTCTTTAGTTGCATTTCAGTCCAATGCTGCTACACAAACCGATGAAACCATGTTTTGGCTGCGAATATTCTTTGTAGGAGTTCCAATTCTTGGTACATTGAGTGCAATTTGGGTAATGAGAAATTATGATATTGACGAAGCCAAAGCCAGAGAAGTGAGAGATCTTTTAGATAAACGAAAAGGCAAAACGAAAACGCAATCATCGGCTTATCTTTCTGGGAAATTAGTTTCATTATTAAAAAATGGTTCAATAAATGCTTCTTTTGATTCTGAGTTAAATCAAAAAAGTGATAGCGAAATAAAAGCTCTTTATTCCGAAATATTTAATAGTGGATTGCACGGATTATGTTTCAGTCCTTATGTCGAAAATCAAAAAGCTGGTGATATTTTGTCTGCAGATCAAATCAAGAGACGAATTGATATTATTGCTCCTCATACCAACTGGATTCGTTCTTTTTCATGTACAGAAGGTAACGAGTTAATTCCAGAAATTGCTCATCAAAAAGGACTTAAAACTGTTGTTGGAGCTTGGATTAGCAATGATAAAGCTAGAAATGAAAAAGAAATTGATACACTTATTAAGTTAGCAAAATCAGGTTTAGTGGATATCGCAGCGGTCGGAAACGAAGTTTTGCACCGTGAAGAAATTTCAGAACAAGAACTTATTGGTTACATAAAAAGAGTCAAAGAAGCTGTTCCAAATATCCAAGTTAGCTATGTTGATGCCTATTACCAATTTTTAGACAGACCAAATTTAATTGCTAGTTGTGATTTACTGCTAGTTAATTTCTATCCATTTTGGGAAGGAGCAAATGTAGATTTTACAACTTCTTATTTACAAAATATGTTGGAAGTAACTAAAAACGTGGCTCAAGAAAAGAAAATCATAATTTCAGAATCTGGTTGGCCAAGTAAAGGAGATTCAGTTGAGGAAGCAATTCCATCAGAAATTAATGCAATGAAATATTTTGTTTCGTCTCAAAAGTGGGCGAAAAATAATACTATTGAGCTATTCCATTTTTCTTCTTTTGACGAATCTTGGAAAGCCTTGCAAGAAGGAACTGTAGGTACAGCATGGGGAATTTGGGATAAAAATGAGAAGCTTAAATTTTAAAAATTACAATCATGTCATTTAGAGAAGGTCACTATTTTTCATTAGAAAATAATCTTAATAATAGCAATAGTAATAATACTAACAAAAGTGATTATCAGAGTTTTGATTTTTCCGAAATTCCTGCAAAGAAATTAGCAGAACTTTGGAGAGAAACTTTAGAAAATGGCATGCATGGAATTTGCTTCAGCTTATACGAAGATGGACAAAAACCAGGCGATATTATTACAGCAGAACAAGTAAATCGTCGTATTCAAATTTTAAAGCCATATTCTAAATGGGTTCGTTCTTTTTCATGTATTGAAGGCAACGAACATATTCCAAGAATTGCCAAAGAAAACGGAATGCAAACTTTAGTTGGCGCTTGGCTTGGAGATGATTTAGAATTAAATGAAAAAGAAATTGAGAGTTTGATTGCTTTAGCAAAAGAAGGTTGTGTAGATATTGCTGCCGTCGGTAATGAAGTGATGTATCGAGGTGATTTAACAGAAGATCAATTACTAGAATATATTAATCGTGTAAAAGAAGCTTTGCCAAATATTCCAGTAGGTTATGTTGATGCTTATTATGAGTTTTCTCACCGACCAAGAATTACTGAGGTTTGTGATGTGATTTTGACAAATTGTTATCCTTATTGGGAAGGTTGTCCTATAGAATATTCTTTACCTCACATGCAAAGTATGTTTAATTCTGCTAAAGATGCTGGTCAAGGAAAACGTGTTATTATAACAGAAACTGGCTGGCCAAGCGAAGGTGGTTCTTTAAAAGGTGCAGTTGCATCCAATGAAAACGCTATAAAATATTTTATAGAAACGCAATCATGGTCCAAACTTAACAATATCGAAACCTTCTATTTTTCTTCATTTGATGAATCATGGAAAGTAGGACCAGAAGGTGCAGTTGGAGCTTATTGGGGATTATGGGATAAAAATGAAAAACTTAAATTCTAATAAAAATTTAGATGAGAAATAAATTACAAATACTTTTATTATTGATTTTTTTTACATCAAGTTATTCTCAAGTAGATGTAGTTTACAATAATTTAGTTTGGTCGGATGAGTTTGACACAAATGGTGCAGTAAATGCAACTAAGTGGCATCATCAAACGCAATTACCAGCAGGAGGAAGTTGGTTTAATGGCGAAGTACAACATTATACCAATCAACTTACAAATTCATCGGTTAATGCAGGATTTCTAAACATAGTTGCCAAAAAAGAACCTTACACCAATCAAGGAATTACTAAGCAATATACATCAGCACGATTAAATTCTAAATTTGCTTTTCTTTATGGTCGTGTAGACATTCGAGCCAAAGTTCCAACCAATCAAGGAACATGGCCAGCTTTATGGATGTTAGGTAAAAATGTAAATGAAGATGGAGGTTTTTTCGACTCGCAATTCGGAACAACAAATTGGCCAGCCTGCGGAGAAATTGACATCATGGAACATGGAATCACGCCATCGCAACCTACAAATTACGTTCAAAGTGCACTTCATACACCATCATCTTTTGGAAATACGATGAACATTGGTGGAATAATTGCAAATAATTTAGGTAACGATTATCATGTGTATTCTATGAATTGGTCGCCTTATCAAATTACATTTTTGCTTGATGGTGTTGCATATTATACTTACAATCCTGCCGTAAAAACCCCAAGCAACTGGCCTTTTACTTCAGAACAATATTTGTTGTTAAATATTGCAATGGGCGGAATTGCCGGAACAATACCTGTAAGTTTTACGCAAACTTCAATGGATGTAGATTATGTAAGAGTTTATCAAAATACAACTCCAGATACACAAGCACCAACCAATTTCACAGCTACAATAGGAACGGTTACAAGTTCTACTATTGAATTATTACTAAATGCTACAGACAATTCAGGAAACGTAGCCTACAACATTACTTATAGTGGCGGAACAATTGCTGTTGCCAATCCGTCAGGAGTTCAAAAATCGGTTGTTGTGCCTAATTTGTCGTCAAATACTAATTACAGTTTTTCAATTTCGGCAAGTGATTTGGCTGGAAATAATTTTGTTTCCAATCCACTGAGTATAAATGCCACAACAACAGGAGTTATTGGTTGTTCAGGTACAAGTTCGGCAGCGCAAACAGGTTCATTTTCTACAGGTTACAATTACACTTTTGAAACTTTAGGAACCGATGTAAAAATCACTTTCAAATTATTAGACACAGATAAAGTTGGAGTAGTAGCTTTTCTATGGAAACAATCTCCATTTTCCGAATCTCAAATGACCAATGTTTCCGGAACTACTTTTACTCAAACAATAACAGTTCAAACGATTGGTTCAACAATTAGTTACGCAGTTAAGTTTGCTTATGCCGGTGGATTATCGGTTACTAATTATTACACTTATGTGGTTGGAAACAATTGCGCGTTGAATGTTACATCACAAAATCAATTAGAAGACCTTGCTATCATAAATCCAGTTGAAGATTTTTTAAGTATTACTTCTCAATCTACTATCGATAAAGTTGAAATTTACGATTTAGTTGGCAAGTTAGTTGTAGCAACTTCAACCAATACAAATTACGTTGATGTTCGCAACCTAAATAAAGGGTTTTATTTACTTGCCGTTTATTCTGGAGACAAAAAAAGCGTCAAGAAAATTATAGTTAAATAGATTTTATCAAATTCCATTTTAGTATTCCTTCATCATTATTGGATAAAAACAGCAGAAATAGCACAAATTTGAGCTCTTTCTTGTCGTTTTTATGCTACTTTTTAGTTTTTATTGCATTTAATATGTTAAAATTTCACACTTTATTTGTTTTTTAAGAAAAGTTTATGTTACATTTGGCTATAAATTAATTCAAATTTAACAGTCGCCTATCGCAAAAAATTACTTTTAGAAAAAACATTTCGATTTTTTAACCCAACACTAAAAGGTAATTTTATGGCTACTATTCAAATCCCAGATGCTTTATTGGTAACGAATTATATAGCCGGCGACGAGAACGCTCTGGCTGTATTAATTAAAAGACATCAGTCTAAAATTTATGGATTTATATATTCCAAAATGCCAGACCGTGATGTAGCTGACGACGTTTTTCAAGATACTTTTATCAAAGTAATTAAAACTTTAAAATCCAATTCATACAACGAGGAAGGTAAATTTTTGCCATGGGTAATGCGTATTGCGCACAACCTAATCGTTGATCATTATAGAAAAAATAAAAAAATGCCAATGCTTCGTGAAACCGAAGAATTCTCAATATTTTCTATTCTAACAGATAGTTCGCTAAATGCCGAATCGAGAATTATTACCGATGTAATAGAAAAAGATTTGCAAAAAATTGTTCAAGAACTTCCGCCAGATCAAAGAGAAGTTTTAATGATGCGCATTTATCAAGACCTAAGTTTTAATGAAATCGCAGATTTAACAGGTGTTAGCATCAATACAGCCTTAGGTAGAATGCGTTACGCGTTAATGAACCTGAGAAAAGTGATTGATAAAAATCAAATTATTTTAACCAATTAAACAATATTTTAAAAAGTTTTGCGTTTTAGAATTATAACCAAATTAATTCTATGGCAAAACTTTACTCTAAAAGAACTTTAGCAACTACAAAAATGTTACCAAAACGCGAAACAATTAATTTCATACTTAATTATTCTAAAGCTTTAAAAGTCGTTAAAGCAAGTAACATGAACTTCGAAATCATTGCTAATTAAGGAATATCCCGATAATTTATCGGGATATTTTTTTTTCAAATTCCTTCAAAATATCTTTTCTGCCAATAGTTTTGGTAATAATATCTTTTTCTAGATCCCAACCTCGAGCTGGCGAATATTCTCTTCCATACCAAATAATCTGCAAGTGTAAATCATTCCAAATAGCTTTCGGAAAAATCTTTTTCGCATCCTTTTCAGTCTCAACAACATTCTTGCCCGAAGTTAAATTCCATCGATACATCAATCTGTGAATGTGCGTGTCAACAGGAAATGCCGGAACACCAAATGCCTGACTCATAACAACACTCGCCGTTTTATGACCAACAGCAGGAAGCGATTCCAAAGCATCAAAACTCTGCGGAACTTCACCATTATACTTGTCAATCAAGATGTGCGACAACCCATGAATTCCTTTAGATTTCATCGGCGAAAGCCCGCAAGGTCTAATAATTTCTTTAATTTCTTCCACACTCATTTTAATCATATCATACGGATTATCAGCCTTCGCAAACAACAACGGCGTAATCTGATTCACGCGCACATCGGTACATTGAGCCGACAACAAAACCGCAATCAACAAAGTATAAGGATCTTTATGATCCAACGGAATCGGTATGGTTGGATACAATTCTTTTAACGTATTTATAACAAACGTTACGCGCTCTTTCTTGGTCATTTTTGTAATTTTATAG
>NZ_DQDX01000082.1:22557-33313 GCF_003525665.1 Flavobacterium sp. | reverse complement strand
TATTGCATCCATCGATGGCTGGAGCGGCCAATTGTGCCAAAGTTAGATTAACAGCAAGACAACAATGGTTGGGTCAAGAAGATGCACCTGCATTGCAAACGTTGAGTTTTAACGGAAGCTTGGGCGAGCGATCTGGAGCTGGAATTATTTTGATAAACGACAAGAACGGTTACCATTCGCAAAAGGGAGTTCGATTGACGTATGCGCACCACTTAATGTTTTCAAGAGATAAAGTAGATTTGAATCAATTATCGTTTGGTATTAGCGCTGGATTTGCTCAAAGTTTATTGGATGAAACCGATTTTTACATTGCCAATCCAGAGTATGATCCAATTATTAATGGTACCATTGAGCAAAAAGCATCTTATTTCAATGTTGATATTGGAGCATCTTATAATTATTTAGATTTTTATGTTCATGCAACAGTAAAAAATGCCTTAGCTAGCGATAGAAAATTATATACCGATAGAGAACCAGTAGATTTAAAACGTTTAATCTTAAACTCTGGATATACTTTTGGAGACGAAGAAACTATTATGTGGGAACCGTCATTTATGTTTCAGTATGTGAGTCAAACGAAAGAATCATTGATTGATTTAAACGTAAAAGCATACAAGACATTAGCGACAGGAACACTTTGGGGCGGATTGTCTTATAGAAGAAGTCTTGATGGTGCACAATACATAGAAGGAAACTCTGTAGCCGATCAAAAGCTGCAATACATCACACCAATTGTTGGGTTTAACTTTAATAACTTTATGTTATCGTATACGTATTCTCACTTGTTAGGAAATGTGAAATTTGATACAGGAGGTTTTCATCAGATCACACTTGGAATAAACTTATTCTGCAAGCAAGAGAAGTATGACTGTAATTGTCCTGCGGTAAATTAAGGAAATATAAAAAAAGCCTTCTGTGAAAACAGAAGGCTTTTTTTATGAATGATAAACTCTAGATGCAATTATTTTTGCTTCTTTTATTTCGAGAACTTCTGCAACGAGCATTTCGTCTTCTCCTTCAACTGTTCTAATGTATTCCATAAAAACTCTGTCGGAACTGGAAGTTATCGAGGTTACTTTATAATGCAGCGTTGGTAATCTATCAAAGGCATCTTGCCACCATGTGCGTAATGCATTTTTACCTGTAATTAATCCTTTTGTGTCGGGATGCCTTACTTTTAGTTTTGGACTAAAATGTTGCGCTTCGTCATCGTATAATGATAGTAGTTTTTCTAAGTTGTGCGCGTTGAAAGCTTCAAACCAAGAATGTGCAATTGATGTGTTTTTTAAACTATCCATGAGATAAAAAAACCTAAAGAGACTTTAGGTTATATATTTTTTAAATTAATTATTTCTTGTTCAGTAAGTACTCGCCAATTTCCTCGTGGAAGGTTCTTTTTTGTTAGCCCTGCAAAAGCAACTCTGTCTACTTTTATAACGGTGTATTTAAAACTTTCAAAAATAGCTCTCACTACTTTTACGTTTGGTGTTTTTAGTCTTATACCGATTTCGTTTTTAGGTTCGTTTTCGATGTAGCTTATTTCATCAACAAATAGTCTATGACCATCTAATGTTACGCCTTTCGAAATTTTTTCTAAATCCTCAAACTTTAAGTTTTTATCTAAAGTTACTTGGTATATTTTAGGAGATTTTTGGTTTGGCAAACTGAATTTACGAATGATATCTGTATCGTTTGTGAATAATAACAAACCAGTTGTGTTTTTATCCATTCTTCCAATAGGTTGCATTCTAGAAGTGGTTGCGCCTTTTATAAGCTCAAGAACATTTCTGTGGTCACCATCATCTTCGTTAGAAGTTGTAAAGTTTTTAGGTTTGTTTAGTACAAAATATTCTTTCTTTTCTGGCATTAAAGTTGCGCCGTCAAAGTTTACAACGTCACCTGGTTTGACTTTGTAACCCATTTCTGTAACTGGAATTCCGTTTACTTTTACGTTACCCGATTGGATGTAAATATCGGCATCACGACGTGAACAAGCACCAGAGTTAGAGATGTATTTGTTTAAACGAATTTCATCTGACTTTATTGGTTTTGGTACGTTTGGTGAGTCTTTTTTAACTATTGGTTTTCTATTTTGAGAACGTTTTGCCATAGCAGGTTTAGGTGTTGAGCTAGTTTTTTTTCTATCTCCACTTGGTTTGCTTGAACTTGTTCGTTTTTTATTATTTGAATTCTCCATTGCCTTAACATTTTTGCAAAGGTACTCTTTTTAACTGAATTTCAGTGCTATGGTTTGCCAAATATCCCGAAGCTTCGGGACAATTGAGTGGAAATCTCCCAATTTTTATTGGGAATTGGAAGGAAAGCTGGAAAAAGGTATAGCAATTGCTGTATCGATTCGCTCCTAAAAATCTTTCTTGATGACGTTGTATTTCTTTCCCACTATTTCTGATAACACTTTGGGATTGGCGTTTGTGTAGAAGATTTGAGTACTTTTTTCTACTGAATTTCGAAAGCCGACTTTGTTTTCAAGAATTGCTTTGGTTTGACGAGCAACTGCTTCTCCAGAGTCGATTATTTTTATGTTTTTTGGGATGATTTTCTCAATTTGAGGAATCAAATAGGGATAATGTGTGCAGCCAAGGACAAGATAATCAATGTTTTGCTCAATCATTGGTGTGAGATATTCTTGTAGCAAATCGTTCATTTCTGTAGAATTCATCTCGCCATTTTCAATAAGCGTTACGAGATTATAACCTATTTGCTCGATAATTTTTATGTCTTGGAATTTCTCTACATTTTTGTAGAAAAGTTCGCTGTTGAGTGTTCCTTTTGTCGCTAAAATTCCGATTTTTTGGGTTTTTGAATTGGTTGCTGCTGGTTTGATTGCTGGTTCGATTCCAATGAATGGAACATCGTATTTATCACGTAGTTCTTTTATAGCGTTGGTTGTTGCTGTGTTGCAGGCTACGACTATTAATTTGCAGTTTTGATCGAGTAGGAACTCGGTATTTTTGAAACTTAATTGTATGATCTCGTCTTTAGACTTTTGTCCGTAAGGTGCGTTTTTACTATCGGCAAGATAAATGGTGTTCTCGTTTGGAAGTAGTTGATGAATCTCTTTCCAGATTGATGTTCCGCCGATGCCAGAGTCGAAAAGTCCTATTGGATTGTTATTTGTCATAAAGCAAATGTAAAAAAAAACTGCTCAAATAAATTGAGCAGTTTTGATATTTTATGTTAAAAGATATTAGAAACCTAAATCTTTCTTTACGTCAGCAGTTAAGTCTGGACCATCAGCTAATAATAAATTTTCAGCATTCATGATGTACTGGTATCCTTTTGCTTTACCTACTTTTTGAATAGAAGTTTTGATTTTTTCCTGTAAAGGTTTCATCAATTCTGTTTCTTTCTTTTGAAGATCGCCTTGTGCGGTTTCTTTGTACTCGTTGATTCTTTTAATCATGTCTTGTACTTCTGTAGTACGAGTTTGATTTACAGCATCTGTAACTCCAGCAGATTCTGTATCGTATTTTTTAATTTTTGCTTGGTATTCTTCTACTAATGTTTTGTATTCTTTATCATAAGTTTCGCTCAATTTTTTTAATTGATTTTGAGCGTCTATCATAGCAGGCATTTTAGTTAAGATTTCATAAGTATCTACGTGAGCTACTTTTGCCTGAGCATTAATAGTTTGAGCACCAAGAAATGCTATTGCAGCTATTAATAAAGTTTTAAATTGTTTCATCATTCTTAATTATTATAGTTATTAATTTTATTATGGTTTTGGCGTTTCTGCCTCTTTATTTTTCTTTTCTTCTTCTTTAGCTAATTTTGCAGCGGCTCTATCGGCTAATGTTTTTTCTCTTTTCTCTTGAGCTGCTTTCTTTCTATCTTCAATTACTTTTTTTCTTTCTTCTAGAGTTTTGGCTCTTGCTTCTTCAGCTTTTGCTTTTGTTTCTGCCAGAGCTGCTTTTTTATCTTCGGCAGCAGTTTCTTTACTAGAAAGATCGTCTTTTGATGTTTCGGTTTTTTGGTCTTTAACTACTTTATCAGAAACTATGCCATTTTTTTTATCTTCTCTTTCTTGAAGGATTTGTTTTCTTCTAGCATCGGCTGCATCTTTCTTTTCTTGAGCCGCAATTTTTCTATCGTCTATTATTTTTTGACGTGCCGCTTTACTTTCGTCTAATTTTTTTTGACGATCTGAAAGGTTTGGATTTTCGTTGATAAAGTCTTGTTTTCTTTCAGCTTCTTCTTCTTTTTCAAGCTGCTTTCTGGTCATTTGCTCTCTTTTCTCCGCTCTTGTTATTCTGGTAACAACTTGATCGCTGATGTTGTGTCTTTTGTCTGCAAACAACATGGTTAAATCGGATGATCTGTCAAAAACAAAATCGAATTTTTTTAATTCAGCTATATCTTGAACGATATTAAAAACTTGGTCTTGAATTGGTTTAACTAAGACTGCTTTTTGAGTCATTAAATCGCCATTTGGTCCAAATCTTTTTTGTTGGTATTCTAACAATTCTGTTTCTAGAAAAGCAATTTCTGCTTCACGTTCTTCAAGAAGTTCTTTAGTTAAAAGTACTCTTTCTGATTTTAAAGTTTCTTTTTGCTTAGCAATATCAACTTTTTTTTCTTCTATTTCTTGCTTCCATTTTTGAGCTTTTTGCTCCAATTGGTTTTTAGCTTCGGCATAATCTGGTACTTTTTCTAGAATATATTCCATGTCTATATATCCAATTTTGACACCTTTAGTTTGTGCCACTACATTAATTGTAAAAAATGATGTAGTTAATAGTATTAAAATATATTTTCTCATAACTTGTTGTTTTAGAAATCTAAACAAATATACTAAAATTGTTGTCCAATAATAAAATGAGTTTCCCAGCCATTTTTAACTGTTGCGCCAGGAATAGCATCAAATCCATGACCAAAATCTATACCAAGTAATCCAAATGCTGGCATAAATACACGTAATCCAAAACCTGCAGAACGTTGTAATTGAAATGGATTGTAATTTTTAAAGCTATTGAACGATGATCCTGCTTCAAGAAATCCTAATACATAAATTGACGCTTGTGATTTCATTGTTATTGGATATCTTAATTCTAACGAAAATTTATTGTAAATAACATCTCCATCAACATCAGATAGTGATTGATTTGGATATCCTCTTAACTGCACCACTTCACGACCATCTAATGCAAAGTTGGCAAGACCATCACCACCAACGAAGAAACGCTCAAATGGAACCAAACCTCTATCGTTATTGTATGCACCCAAGAAACCAAATTCGCCTAATGTTCTAAGCGTTAACTTTTCATAAATTTGAGAAAACGATTCGGCTTTGAATTTTACTTTATAATATTCTAACCAGTTGAATTTCTTTTGGTCTACTTTTCCTTGGTCAACATCTGCTTGTATAAAGTCTGCCTCGTCTACTCTAACATATCCTGTGTTTGTTCCAATTGTTTCTTGTTTAATCAAATCGCCTGGAGCTACATATTCTTGGTCTATACCGAAATATCCTGTTCCAGCTATTCCTAAAGTAGAGTTAACATTATTTCTTAATTTATATTCTTTTTGGTTTTGCAAATTGCCGTAATCAATTTTGTTAAATAAAGAATACGGTGGCGTAAATTTAGCAGTAATACTGAATTCTGATCCTTTAGTTGGGAAAATTGGACTATTACCTTTGTTGTTTCTTGTTAAACCTAATGTATAAGCTAAGTTTCTTGAAGAACCATTTCCGAAGGTAAATAACCCGGTGTTGTAATTATTTAAGGCATAGTATTGAAAACTAATTGCATTTGATAAATAGAAATAGTTATCTGGTACCGTTAATCTTTTTCCTAAACCAACAGAAAGAGAGGTAATGTCGAAACTTTTGCTTCTGTCTACACTCCTAGAATTACCTGTGAATAAAAATTGTCTACTATGAGATAATGACGTTGAAAAACTAACAGGTTTTTTACCACCAAACCATGGCTCTGAAAACGATAAACTGTAGGTTTGAAAGAACGAACTTGCTTGTGCTCTTAAAGATACTTTTTGTCCGTCACCCATTGGTATTGGTCTGTAAGCTTCTTTCTTAAACATATTTCTAACAGAGAAATTGTTGAAAGATAATCCTAAAGTTCCAATGAAACCTCCACCGCCATAACCACCTTGAAGTTCAATTTGGCTAGATCCTTTTTCTACAACTTTCCAATCTAAATCTACTGTTCCAGCAGCTGGATCGGCATTTTTTACGTCTGGTGAAATCGCCTCAGGGTCAAAGAAACCTAGTTGTCCTAATTCACGAATAGTGCTAATTACTTCTTCTTTGTTCCACTTTTCACCTGGTTTTGTTCTAAGTTCTCTATAAATTACTCTATCATTTGTTTTGTCATTTCCTGAAACCGTTACTCTATTAAAATAGGCAAGCGGACCTTCTACAACTCTAATTTCGAAGTTGATCGAATCTTGTTCTGTTTTTACTTCTACCGCATTTACATTTGAAAATAAATAACCATTGTTTTGGTACAAATTGGTGATGTCATCTCCATCTGGTTTAGTCTTGTCTGCAATTCTTTTTTGTAGTAAAACGCCATTGTACGTGTCACCTTTATTGATAGCTAATACACGTTTCAATAATTGGTCTGAATATACTGTGTTTCCTAAGAATTTAATATCTCCAAAGTAATATTTATTTCCTTCTTCGACTTTTACATTGATAGCAATTTTGTTTTTTGATTTGTCTAACCACACAGAGTCTGAAACAATTCGTGCATCTCTAAAACCTTGTTCTTTGTATTTGTCAGCAATTGTTGTTAAATCTTCTTTGTATTTGTCTTTAATGTACTTAGATGATTTAAAGATTCTGATAGGATTAACTTGCTTAGTATTTTTCATTGCTTTTCTAAGCTTCGCATCTGAAAATTTTGTGTTACCGATAAAGTCGATTTTGCTAATTTTTAATTTTTCACCTTTATCAATATTAACAATCATTTTTACTTGATTGACTACAGTAGTATCATTAACGGTGTTGATAGCTACTTTAGTATTAAAATAACCATCTTTTTTGTATTTATTTTCGAAATAATTTTTTGTTGTAGTGATAAGGTTTTCGTTAACAATTTTACCCTTTGTTAAGTCGCCTTCTTTAATTAAATCTTCAACTTTGTTCTTTTTAACTCCGGTGATTTTAACGTCACTTAGTTTTGGTAATTCGTTGATATTTAATTCTAAAAAGATGCTGTCACCTTTTATTTGATTGACGTAGAAATCTATTTTATTGAATAAACCTAGTTTTCCTAATTTTTTTATTGCGTTGCTTATTTCTTCACCAGGAACGGTTATTTCTTGGCCTTTTTCAAGACCAGCAAATGTTACTACGGTTTGTTTATTGAAGGTGATTTTACCTGTTACATCAACATCGGCTAAAATGTATTTAGTTCCTTGATCAAAAGGCAGTTTTTCTTGTGCTTGTAGTAGAGTAACATTTCCTATAAAAAATAAGAAAAGAAATGCTTTTAAAAAATTATTTGACACTAATATATTATTTAATTTGTTCACTTGTTTTTCCGAATCTGCGTTCTCGTTTTTGATAGCTGATGATGGCTTCATATAAATCATTTTCTTTAAAATCGGGCCAAAGAACATCGGTGAAATAAAGTTCTGCATAGGCTATTTGCCACAGCAAAAAATTACTAATTCGGTGCTCGCCGCTGGTTCTAATTAGTAAATCTACGTCGGGTAGATTGTGCGTGTAAAGATGCTGATTTATAATTGATTCATCAATAGTATCTATCGAAATTATATTATTTTTAACTTTATCACTTATGTTTTTAACAACATTTATTAACTCATCTCTTGAGCCATAGCTAAGTGCGAGTGTAAGTGTCATTCTATCATTGCCTTTAGTCTTCTCAATTACTTCGTTTAATTCTTTTAATATGGAACTTGGTAATTTGTCTATTGACCCAATAGAATTTAGTTGAATATTATTTTTTTGTAATGTTTTTAATTCACTTTTTAAGGAGTGAACAAGAAGTTTCATTAATGTTTCTACTTCTAGTTTTGGTCGGTTCCAATTTTCAGTAGAAAAAGCATATAATGTTAAATGGGTAATTCCTAGTTTTGCGCAAGTTTCTACAGTTTCTCTTACTGATTTTGTACCGTTTTCATGACCAATAACTCTCAAAAAGCCTTTTTGTTTTGCCCAACGACCATTGCCGTCCATAATAATGGCTACATGTTTAGGTAAGTTGTCTTTGTCTATTGAGTCTAGTAAGTTCATAATTTATTCTGCGCAATAACATGGTTTTTCACCAAATGTATAAGTTAATGTAAATCCGGTAAATACATACCAATCGTTACTATTTGTGTTTCCAAATTTTAAGGTTTGCAGATTTTCATTTTTTGGATTGCTTCCATCTAGATTATCTGTAAACGTGTATCGAACCCCAACTTCTGCTCCTAAAATTAATTTAGGTGTAATATTGGATTTTATTCCGAGAATCATTGGTATTGCAAATGATGTTTCAGAATAATCTTCTTTTGTTTCTCCGCCAACAACAAATAACTCGTTGTAATTAAAAAAACTCAACCCAGAAAAGACATAAGGCGTAATTTTTCTGTCCATTTGATGTAAATTGAAATCAAAAAAATTAAACTCTAATCCTGCTGAAATTTCTGTAACCGTATTTTCAAAGTCATAATCTCTTTGTTTTCTTCCAGAAACGCTCGATTTTGAATCATCGTTAGTGATTTTTCCATGCGTTATTGAAAATCTGTAGGCATGTCTCGGACTTTTATTCCATTTATACAATGCTCCAAATGCTAACTCATTAGGGTTGATGTAAGTAGTACTTCCAACATCTCCAACATAGTTGCTTCCGCCAAGGAAAACACCTATTTCATGAATTTGAGCGTTTAAGTTTGATAGACTTACCAATAAAACAAATAAAAATAATCTTTTCATTAATTGAAAAATAGCGTGCAAATATAACAATTATAGCTACTAATAAAACATGTTATCAGTATTTATAAAAATTAAATTTAACATAATTAAACATTAGAATACAAATTTCATTCGCGAATGAATAGCTATCAAACGAAAAACTGCTGGCTGTAGTATGTAAAACGGATTTTAATTTCTTTTGTCTTCACCCCAAAGTAGTTTGTTTCGTAGGGTTTTTAGGAAGGTTTCGTTTGGAATTTCAACCATGTTTATTTGAAAAGGAGTTTTCTTTATGGTTAACTCTGCATTGTTATTTAATGTAGCAATTCTAGAATCAAGAGAAACAAGATATTGTTCTTCTCTTCCAGAAACTTTTAGTTTAATTTCGGTGTCATCAGTTATAACTAAAGGTCTTGCATTTAAATTATGGGGTGCAATTGGCGTAATTACTAATGCTTTTACATCTGGAGTTAATATTGGTCCGCCACAACTTAATGAATATCCGGTTGATCCGGTTGGTGTAGATATAATTAATCCGTCTGCCCAATACGAATTTAGATATTCTCCATTTAACGAGGTTTCAATTGTAATCATCGAAGTAGTATCTTTTCTGCTAACAGTGATTTCGTTCATTGCAAAATTGATGTCCAATAATTCTTCGTTTTCAGGAGAACAAGTTAAACTCAGCAAAGTTCTTTTGGATAGAAAATATTTTTTATCAAGAACAATTTGTAAAAAAGCATCAATATCTTCTTTCTGTACTTTGGCTAAAAACCCTAATCTTCCAGCGTTGATACCTATTATTGGTATGCCAGAATCTCTTACAAATGTTGCCGCTCTCAAGATGGTTCCATCGCCACCAATACTTACTAAAATATCAAAACTCGAATCTAAACATTTATAACTGCTAAAGGTTTTATATTCCTTTTTTACAATTTCATTTTCATATAATATCTTCAAGAATTTTTCTTCAATAACTAATTCTACATTATTGGCATTAAAAAAAACAAAGATGTCACGAATAATTGGTCGTGTGTCGTTTTGATAATATTGTCCGAAGATGGCTACTTTCATAAATTTTAGATTTTAGATTTCAGATTTTAGAAGTATTTTATTTATCTAAAACCAATTCATCTTTTACATGTTCAAATACTTGTCTAAATATTCGGATCGCTCTTTTAAATTATTCAAATAATTATCTTCTTGATGTTCAGATATTATTTCGTAGTTGTATCTTCGGAAGGTTTGAATAATTTCGTTCATTCCGCCAAGTGCAATTTTCAAGGTGATTTGTATTTTGTCTGCGCTAGCTTCCGATACAAATAATCCTAATAATTTGCCATTATTGCTTTCTACAATTTGGGTTATTTGACTCATAGAATAATCAAGTATGCTTTTTTCTATGATAATTATTCCGCCTTGTTCCTTTAAAAAAGGTGTTTCGTGAAAGAATTTAACAATATCTTCCAGTTCGTAATATCCAGTATAGTTATTTTCTTCGTCTAAAACCGGAACCACATTAGTGTGATTCTTAGCAAAAACTTCTAAAACATCAAGCCAAATCATATTCTTTCTAGCAAAAAATCCTTCTAAAGTATATTTATAATCAGACACTTTTTTATCGCTGTCAAACGTCTCAATGTCATCGGCAGCAATGCATCCAATATAAATACCTTCATCAATTACAGAAAAATGGGAATACGAAACTTCTGCAAAAAAGTCTTGAACTTCTGCTATAGTTTCTTTGCTATTTATGGCTTTGTAGTCGTTGGTTATGTAATCGTTTATATCTGTCATAATCATAAATCTGTTATCTGTTGCAAAATAATCAAATTTTAGAACATAAATCAT
>NZ_DQDX01000082.1:13510-22489 GCF_003525665.1 Flavobacterium sp. | reverse complement strand
ATTTAATAATAGATTTCAAATCTAAATTCGATGACAAAATTAAGCGTAAATATTAATAAAATAGCCACGTTACGAAATGCTCGTGGTGGAAATGTACCCAATTTATTGCAAGTTGCAACCGATATTCAAAAATTTGGCGGACAAGGAATCACCATTCATCCAAGACCAGACGAACGACACATTCGCTATCAAGATGCACGCGATTTAAAACCTATAGTTTATACCGAGTTTAATATCGAAGGAAATCCACAGCATAATTTTATTGATTTGGTTCTTGAGTGCAAACCAACGCAAGTGACTTTGGTTCCCGATGCTATCGGTGCAATTACTTCGTCAGCTGGTTGGGATACGATAAAACATCAATCGTATTTGACCGAAGTAATTCAGGAATTTCAACGAAACGGAATTAGAACTTCCATATTTGTAGATCCAGTTTTAGAAATGATTGAAGGCGCAAAAGCTACTGGAACAGAACGAATAGAATTGTACACCGAAGAATTTGCACACCAATATTCATTAGGAAACGAAAACGGAATTGATGCCTACACTAAATCGGCAATTTTAGCCAATGAATTAGGATTAGAAATTAACGCTGGGCACGATTTGAGTTTGGACAACATCAAATTTTTTAAAGATAATATTCCAAATTTACTAGAAGTTTCTATTGGTCACGCGTTAATATCGGAAGCTATTTATTTAGGATTGGATAATGTTGTTAATATGTACTTGCAAAAATTAAAATAATATGATGTTTTCAAGAATTGAAGGAACAGGAAAGCCATTGCTAATAATTCACGGATTTTTAGGAATGTCTGATAATTGGAAATCATACAGTTCATTATATGTTGCCGAAGGTTTTCAGGTTCACATTTTAGATTTGCGAAATCACGGTAAAAGTTTTCATTCCGACGAATTTAGTTACGACGTCATGTCTAATGATGTTTTAGAATATTGTAATTTTCACAAACTTGATAAGGTTTCTATCATAGGACATTCAATGGGCGGAAAAGTAGCAATGTTATTTGCAACAACTTATCCAGAACGAGTTGATAAATTGGTAGTTGCAGATATTGGTCCGAAATACTATGCGCCACATCATCAAGATATTTTTGCTGGATTAAATGCTATAGATTTTTCTACAAAACCAGATAGGACTTCTGTAGAAGAAACCTTGTATCCGTTTATTCCCGATTTTGGAACGCGTCAATTTATAATGAAAAATTTATATTGGATTGAGCCAGGACAACTCGCTTTTCGATTTAACCTGAAAGTTTTTAATGAAAATATTGAAGTTATTGGAACGAAATTACCAGAGGATGCGCTTTTTGACAAACCAACCTTATTCATCAGAGGCGGAAATTCAAAGTATATTTTAGATGCAGATTTGCCTGAAATAGAACAACATTTTCCTAATTATCAACTAGCAACAATTCCAAATGTTGGTCATTGGCTTCATGCCGAAAACCCTAAATTATTTTTTGAAGAAACGGCACGTTTTTTGAAATAATTGGCTAAATTTATAAATCTAAAAATAAATAAATGAAACTACTACTAAGAATTCTTATAACTGCTGCTTTGGTTATGGTTATTTCCTATTTTATGAAAGGAGTTGTTGTAGAACAATTTACTACAGCAATAATAGTTGCCATCGTTCTTGGGTTGCTTAATCTTTTTGTAAAACCTGTTTTGGTATTGTTAACATTGCCGGTAACTTTCTTTACTTTAGGATTATTTCTTTTAGTGATAAATGCCATGATCATTTTGCTTTGCGATCACTTTGTAGATGGTTTTGATGTAAGTTCGTTCTGGACGGCATTGTTCTTTAGTATCATTTTATCACTTTCACAATCATTGGTTTATCAGCTCACAGGCGAGGCAAAATAATACTTTAAAAATCAACAAAATAAAATTGGTTGGGTTGCAGAAATGTTATAATTTTGCAACCCAATTTTATTATGTAAATTATTATCAAAGATGGATATTAAAAGAGTTGCAATTGATGCAGTAAATGAAGTAATTGTACTTACCGTTCCTCACATGGATTACAAAGGTCAAGTAGCAAAAAGAATAAACGAAAAAATGCCATTGGCAACAGTAAAAGGATTCCGTAAAGGTCAAGTTCCTAAAGCCTTGGTAGAAAAACAATATGGTGCAGCAATAAAAGTTGAAGAAGTAAAAAAAGTAGTAGATTTAGCTCTTGAGCGTTTCCTACAATCAGAAAGAATCAACCTGCTTGGAACACCACTTCCTAAAGTAAACCCAGATTTTTCTTGGGATGCAGAAGAACTAACTTTTGAATACGAAATTGGTTTAGTGCCAAATTTTGAAATCGATCTTGATGCAAAAAGCGATGTTGTAAAATATCAAATCATTGCAGATGACACTATGTTAAACGCACAAATTGCAAGAATTCAAAAACAATATGGTGCAGTAGTTTCGCAAGATGTTGTTGCAGAAGGAAACGATGTTTCTGGAGTATTCGCTAACGAAGCTGCTGGAATCAACAACCGTGCAACTTTAGATTTAGAAGAACTTGCAGATCCAAAAGTAGCAAAATCATTCATCGGTAAAAAAGTAGGTGACGTAATCACATTAAAAACAGCTGGTTTATTCCATGATGTACACAAATTAATGGATGTTTTAGCAGTTTCTCACGATGTAGTTCATGACTTAGATGTAGAAGTTACTTTTACAATCGACGAAGTTATTGCTCACGATCCAGCAGAATTAAACCAAGAATTATTCGATAAATTGTTCGGACCAGGAAATGTAAATTCTGTTGAAGAGTTAAAAGCAAAAATCAAAGAAGACGCCGAAAAACATTTTGCAACTCAGGCAGAACAAAAATTAATGGCAGACGTTCAAGATTTCTTAATCGAAAACAATAAATTCGACTTGCCAAAAGAATTCTTAGTAAGATGGTTGCAAACTGTAGGTGACAAAAAATTATCTCCAGAAGAAGCAGAAGTAGAATATGCACGTTCAGAAAAAGGTTTACGTTTTCAATTAATCGAAGGTAAAGCTTTGGCTCAAAGCAATATCCAAGTAAATTTTGAAGATTTAAAATCATTCACATCAGTTGCAATTCGTCAACAAATGGCTCAATTCGGACAAGCAAATCCAACGGATGCCGAAGTAGAATCAATCGTAGCAAGAGTTCTTTCTAATCAAGACGAAGTAAAAAGATTGTCAGAGCAAGTTGTAGCCGACAAAATGTTGAAATTATTTGTAGAAAAAGCAAATCCAACAACTAAAGAAGTTACTTACGAGCAATTCGTTGCAGCAATGTACAACGAATAAATTTATAAAATAATTAGTATATTTGAGCGTCAGAAATGTTTATTTTTGACGCTCAATTTTTTTATTAGAAGCCAATCCAGCTATACGTTGCAAGTCCCGATGAAAAATCGGGAGCTTTCCACTACTATCTGGGCTAGGGCAACAGTGATGAATCAACAGACAGTTTGTCACCTAAAATAAAAGGTACGACCTTTGCAATAAAGAATAAAACAAGTTTAGTTCAACAACTTTAAACTGAAAAATATATAAACCTTTTAAACTACAATTTAAAATGAACTACGGAAAAGAATTTAAAAAATTCGCTACCAAAAAACACGGAGTGAATAGCATGTACTACGATAAAATAGTTGGTAGTATGACACCTTATATTATAGAAGAACGCCAATTAAATATTTCACAACTAGACGTTTTCTCTCGTTTAATGATGGATAGAATTATCTTTCTTGGAACAGGAGTTGACGATCATGTGGCTAATATCATACAAGCACAATTATTATTTTTAGAGTCAGTTGACGCTTCTAAAGATATTCAAATTTACATCAACTCTCCAGGCGGAAGCGTTTATGCAGGTTTAGGAATTTACGACACCATGCAATACATAAAACCAGACGTAGCAACGATTTGTACAGGAATGGCAGCATCAATGGGTGCGGTTTTACTTTGCGCTGGAGCTGCAGGAAAACGTTCGGCTTTACCACATTCTAGAGTAATGATTCACCAACCATCAGGCGGAGCACAAGGTGTTGCAACCGATATGGAAATCAACTTAAAAGAAATGTTGAAACTAAAAGACGAATTATACGAAATCATCTCTAAACACTCTGGACAATCTTTCGAGAAAGTACACAGAGATTCAGAACGTGATTATTGGATGATTGCTGACGAAGCAAAAGAATACGGAATGATTGATGAAGTTTTAAGAAGATAAATTCAGTTTTCAGTTTTCAGTCACAGTTTACAGTGATGTAACTGCGACTGAAAACTGTGACTGCTAACTATTAAAGATGGCAAAAGAAAAATTAGAATGTTCCTTCTGCGGAAGAAAAAAACCAGAAACCAATTTATTAATTGCTGGTATTGACGCACACATTTGCGACCGCTGTATTGAACAAGCACACGGAATTATTTTAGAAGAACTAAAAACCAATTCTAATGTGAAAATTGCTACCGATTTAATTTTGCGCAAGCCAAAAGAAATCAGAGCGTTTCTTGACGAATATGTTATTGGTCAAGATCAAACCAAAAAAGTAATGTCGGTTGCAGTGTACAATCACTACAAAAGATTAATGCAACAACAACACCATGAAGATGTAGAAATTGAAAAATCAAACATCATTATGGTTGGACAAACTGGAACCGGAAAAACATTAGTAGCTAAAACAATTGCACGAATGTTAGACGTTCCATTAGCAATTGTTGACGCAACAGTTTTAACAGAAGCTGGTTATGTAGGTGAAGATGTAGAAAGTATTTTAACACGATTACTACAAGCTGCCGATTATGATGTAACCAAGGCAGAACGCGGAATAGTATTCATAGACGAAATTGATAAAATTGCTCGTAAAAGCGATAATCCATCAATCACTCGTGACGTTTCGGGCGAAGGCGTACAACAAGCTTTACTAAAATTATTAGAAGGAACAGTTGTAAATGTGCCACCAAAAGGCGGAAGAAAACATCCAGACCAAAAATTCGTAGAAGTAAATACTCAGAATATTTTATTCATCGCTGGTGGTGCTTTTGACGGAATTGAAAGAATTATTTCGAAACGTTTAAATAGAACTGCCGTTGGATATTCTACTTCTAGAAATACCGATAATATTGATAAAGACAATTTGTTGCAATATATCATCCCAAAAGACATCAAAGATTTTGGATTAATTCCAGAAATTATTGGTCGTCTTCCTGTTTTAACACACATGGATCCTTTAGATAAAGAAACATTGCGTTCTATTCTAACCGAACCAAAAAATGCTTTAATCAAACAATACGAAAAGTTGTTTTTAATGGATGATGTAAAATTCACCATTACAAACGATGCATTAGATTATATTGTAGAAAAAGCATTAGAATACAAACTTGGAGCACGTGGATTACGTTCTTTATGCGAAGCCATTTTAACTGATGCTATGTATGAATTACCAAGTTCTAGCGAAACAGTTCTAGAAATTGATAAAGATTATGCCGAGCATACTTTAAATAAAAATTTATTGAAACGACTAGAAATTGCTTCATAAATAAAACTAAAAAATCCCGAGATAATCGGGATTTTTTTATGTCTAAAAGTTTCGTTTATTTTCCTAAACCGCCACCGCCACTTTGAATTTTTTCAGTTTCAATAGTTGTGTTCTCGTTTTGAAGTTTTAGATTTCCAAAGTTGTACGTTAACGATAATCTAAACATTCTTGTATCGTTTTTTTCAAAGAATTTGGTTTCTAAGTTAGTAGAAGAAACCAAAGCATTAATCTCATTCTGATTGAAAACATCAAATACATGAACGCCCAACTTCAACTTTTTATTCATAAAATCGCGGTTCAAAGAAATATCAAATTGCTGAATTGGTTTTGTTATTTTATAAATTTCCCATGTTCCGCTTGGTAAAATAAAATAAGTTAAACCACTTTTAATATCCCATGGCAACATAATTTGAGCTTGTGCTGCGTAATTCCAAACTGGTTTTGGGTCGAATGAAAAATTATATCCTTCCGTTAAATTCTTGATGTAATTGATGTTTAAAAAGATGTAATTCATCTTATCAATATTGTTCATTCGCTTTTTAAATTCCTCTTTTCCTTTAAAGAAATAATCCAACGGAATTGGGAAATTAGCATAAATACTCATCGTTTTAAATCGGTCAAACTGTTGGAACGTTTGTGTACTTACTAATTCTCCTGGCTCAGCATTTAATATAAATAAATTTTGATCTTTTGCCACAGTATAATTCGCTCCAAGCTGAATGAATTGCATCGCCGTAACTTTGAATTCATAATTATCAAAGAACGATGGATTCAATAATAAATTTCCAGTTGAGGAATTGTATTGATCAAAATTAGAACCATTCGGATCTAGAACTCCATAATTAGGTTGCGAGATTTTTCTAGAATACGAAGCACTAACATTTACATTATCATTCACTTCATACAAAGCACTAAAATTCGGAAATAAATTGGTGTTTTTAAAATCAATTTTAGTTGCTGTTCCGTCTACAACTCCAGTTCTGTTTACGTTAAAATCTTCAAATCGTAATCCAGCAGTAAAATTAAACTTCTTGATTTTCTTTCTCAATTCGGTGTAAAAAGCCAAATTGGTTTCTTTATAATCAAAGTCAATAATATCGGTTGTAGCCGAATTCAAATTGTACATTCCAGTATTATTTACTTTAATTGTATTGAATTTTCCTCCAGTACTCAACGACATTTTTAGTTTTTCAAACGGAATATTGAAGTCGTATTTCAAATAGTAATTTAAAAGTCCGAAGTCGTTTTTGAAATTATTAAAACTAGAAACATCGTCTTCAAGAGCATTCGATTTTACATCAGGATTTCTGTTGAAAATATTTGTAAAAGCAACAACATCAAGTGTTCTTCCGATAGTATCTAATTTAGTTTTGAATTGCAAACTAATTTCGTGGTTGTTCGCTTTGGTCTTTGTAATTCCATCAGAAAAATAATCTGATATTTCTGAACCACTCGTTTTTGCATCAAAAACATCTCTGTCGTTCGAATATGTTGTGTTGTAATTGAATAATATATTCGACTTTTCAGATAGTTTGTAATTCGTTCCTAAACGTGCATAGAAATTTCTATTGGTAGTAACTGTCAATCGCTGTTGATCAAGTTGTTTATCAGGATCGAATGAGGTAAAAGTCTGTCCGTTTTTCGAATTGTTTTCTCTGTCGATGTAATTATAACCAACCATAGTTTGCCAACTCAAGTTTTTTTCTTTTCCGTTTAATAAAATCTGCGGACTTGGTTTTTGGTATTTATTAAAGTTATAATTCATGTTGAAACTTGCGTTTATTCCTTTCAAACGTTTAGAACTTGTAACTAAATTAATAACCGAACCACTTGCATTGGCATCAAATGCTGCTCCTGGATTGTAAATTAATTCAACTTTTTCAATAGCATTTGCAGGAAGTGATGATAAGTAATTTTCTAAATCGCTTCCGCTTAAAGTACTTGGTGAACCGTCAATGTAAATGGCAACGCCTTTTCCGTTTAATGATAATCCGCCAGTTGGTGAAGCAATAACTCCTGGTAATTTTTTAACAGCATCATAAGCATTTCCAGTACTTAACATCGCGTTGTCTTTAATAGAAACGGTTGTTTTGTCTGATTCTACTTTGATGAGTTGTTTTTTGGTGGAGATTTTTACTTCATCAAGAATTTCTGCTTTTTTCTTGATCGAATCGTTCTCGGGTTTTGTTTCTTGGGCAAATACAGAATTTGCCACTAACAACGATAGTGTGAAAAATAATGATTTCATTGTAATTGATTTGATTGATGATTACAAGTAAGACTTGAAACGCCAAAAAATGTTACAAGGAATTTAAGATTTATTTTGCTTTTTTGTAGTTTACAATAAGAACGCCTCCAATAATTAAGGATGCTGCAATGATGATTCGGCTAGTAATTACTTCGTCAAGAATTAACCATCCTAAAAATAAAGCAACAACAACATTCACATAAGATAAAACCGAAACTTTGGTTGATGACATTTGCGTAATCAAATAACTATAAGCGACATAGCCAACAACAGAACCAAAAATAGCTAAATAA
Organism: Flavobacterium sp.; assembly: GCF_003525665.1. Classification (GTDB taxonomy): domain Bacteria; phylum Bacteroidota; class Bacteroidia; order Flavobacteriales; family Flavobacteriaceae; genus Flavobacterium. Next base: position 14,411 of record NZ_DQDX01000082.1, on the reverse strand, counting down.
ATCATGGCCACAACACTACGTAAACTCCAGTTTTCTGTCGAAATAGTTGGCGTTAGATAGAATTGGAAAAGCGTTAAAATAATTCCGGCAACAATCATTTGCAAACTTACGTTCATCAACATTGTCAGCGAATTTGCACTTCCATTTTTGGTGATTATTGTTCCGATAGACCACATTAAAACGGCTGTTAAAATTGCAAAAACACCTTGTCTGTATTCAGGATTTAGTAAATCGGAAAGACTGTTTTGGTAGATTAAGAAAATTCCAAACATGCCCAAAAATATTCCGATTGTGGTTTTAACCGAAAGTTTTTCATTGCCTAAAATTAGATTCAAAATCAAAACAAAAAATGGCGATAATGTTGAAATTAATGATGCTAAACCACTTGTAATGTACTTTTCAGAATAGGTTGTTAATCCGTTTGCCAAAACAATCATCATAACGGCAAGAATAAATACACGTAAAAACTGACGCGGATTTACCGATTCTAACTTTCGTTGAAACAATAAATAAAAGAAGATGATAAAACCAGAGATTAAATTACGAATTCCAGCAAGTAAAAAAGGAGGAATAGTCTCAATTCCGATTCGAATGCCTAAAAATGTGGTTCCCCAAAAGAAGGCAACACAAAATAAAGCTAAGTAAAGTTTAGTTTTCAAAAAAAAGTTGAGGTTTTACGAATTTCGGTATAAAGGTACTGAACTTTCTTTTTTAATAGAAGTTTCTACACAACGTTTTCCGTAGCATTTCATTCTTTTTGGTCCGCAGGAAAGTATGGATAGTGAGAGAAGGAATAGAATGGCAGTTTTTTTCATTTTTTATATTTTTTAATTCTGTTATTTCTTTCTTCAAACCATTTGTCATCAATAATTTGAAATGCGCCATAAGAACTATATTCACC
>NZ_DQDX01000082.1:12880-13412 GCF_003525665.1 Flavobacterium sp. | reverse complement strand
GAACTATATTCACCACTCATAATTCCTTTATTGAAAAAAGAGTGAGCATAAAAAATTATATCATTATCGTCTTTAAAACTTAAATTTAAAGGCAGTTTTTTTTGGATTCTTAAAACTAAAGAGTCAATGTTTTTTTCGTTTTTAAACTCTTCAAATTCATTTAAATTATATGATTTGAATCCAATATTATTTAGTGCAATAGTGTCTTTAAACTCAAAATATCTATTTTTATTTTGGAGAATTTTGTTAATATTTTTGTCTTTTAATTCTAAATTTAAAGCTCCTATTAGAAAGTTGTTTTTTGTACAAATTTCTTTAATTTCATTTGTGTTTAAATTTTTTACAGTGATCACAATGAAAGGGTTAAGGGCTCCGCCAATATCAATTAATTTACTGTAATTGATATATTGTATAGAATCCAATTCAGATTTGAATTCTTTTTTTGGTTTAGATTTGTTACATGAGATCATTCCAAAAGACACAACAATAATTAGAGCAATTAATTTGTTCATGTTATTGGAATTTGGAATTT
>NZ_DQDX01000082.1:10115-12757 GCF_003525665.1 Flavobacterium sp. | reverse complement strand
ATGTTATTGGAATTTGGAATTTTAACCTTTGGAATTTACAATAGTCTGCATTCCAATCAATTGCTCCAAATAATCGCGATCATTAGACAATCTCGGAATTTTATGTTGACCGCCCAATTTGTCTTGTTCTTTTAACCAATCATAAAATAAATTTTCACGAGCCACATTTACTTTTAACTGATTCAATGTCATGTTGTTGTAACGTTTAGCTTCGTAATCAGAATTTACCGTTTGCAATGTTTCATCCAATACTTTCTGAAATTGAGCTATGTCTTCTGGATGTTTTTTAAATTCAATCATCCATTCGTGTGCACCTTTTTCTTTGCCTTTCATAAAGATAGGAGCAACGGTGTAATCTTTCACTTCGCAATTCAATGCCGAACTAGTTTTGGCAATAGCTTGATCGGTATTTTCAACCATTAATTCTTCTCCAAAAACATTGATATGATGCTTTGTTCTGCCTGAAACTCTAATTCGGTGTGGTTTTAAAGAAGTGAATCGAACCGTATCACCAATCATATAACGCCATAATCCTGAATTAGTTGTGATTACAATAGCATAATTTTTATATAATTCAACATCGGCTAAACGAACAATGCGTTGATTTGGAGTTCCAAAAGTATCCATCGGAATGAACTCGTAGAAAATTCCGTAATCCAACATCAACAATAAATCATTAGAATAATTTAAATCCTGAATGGCAAAAAATCCTTCGGAAGCATTGTAAATTTCATAATATTTGAAATTGGTATTCGGAATAATCTTTTGATACTGTTCACGATAAGGTTCAAAATTTACGCCACCATGAAAATACACTTCCAAATTGGGCCACAATTCCATCAAATTAGAATTATTGGTTTCGGTTAAAATTCGATTCAATAAAACCAAAATCCACGAAGGAACGCCAGCAAAACTGGTTACATTTTCTTTCTTGGTTTCGTTAATAATGGCGGTTAGTTTGGATTCCCATTCGCTCATTAACGATACTTTATTGCTTGGCGTACTGCTGAATTCTGCCCACATTGGCATATTTTCAATCAAGATTGCCGATAAATCTCCAAACGAAGTATTATTGTTTTCATAAATCTGAGAACTTCCGCCAAGACGCAAACTTTTTCCTAGAAACATCTCGGAATTTTCATTGTTGTTCAAATACATGCACAACAAATCTTTGCTTCCTTTATAGTGACAATCTTCTAAGGCTTCGTTACTTACTGGGATAAATTTACTTTTAGCATTGGTCGTTCCGCTTGATTTTGCAAACCACTTTATTGGAGTATTCCAAAAAACATTTTGCGCACCTTTTCTAGTGAGTTCAATCATTGGTTCTAGTTCTTCATAAGTAGAAACTGGAACTCTTTCTGTAAATGTGTTGTAGTTTTTTATGGATTCAAAATCGTATTTTTTTCCAATAACGGTTTCTTCGCAATTGCGAATTAAATTCATAAGTAACTCATCCTGAACTTCATTAGGGTATTTTAAAAAGAACTCAATCTGATGAATGCGTTGCTTTAAAACCCAGGATGCGATAGAATTTATTATTGGAAAAGGCATTTTAAGGTACGATTTAAGACGTTAAAAATACGAAATTTTTATTTTAAATCTGAAGCAAAATCTAAAATGGTTTGTGCTATTTCGGTTTGACCATTTTCACTGGTAATGTATTTTCTGTCATTTGCATTCGAAATAAATCCTATTTCAACTACCATTGATGGATATTCTGAATTTCTTAAAACCATAAAAGATCCGTTTTTTACACCGCGAATTTTTAATGGCGTTTTAGAAAATTTTTCAACTAATTTTTCTGCAAATACTGTGGATTTTTCGTATTGTATATTTTCATCCGATACAAATATTTCAAAACCATTGGCATCAGTGTTTTTAGTATGATTTACATGCAGTGAAATGGCTAAATCGGGTTTAATTTGATTGATAAAATTGGCTCTGTCTTTCAAATCCATAAAGCTATCGTCGGTGCGTGTGTAATGAAAAACTACTTCAGAATCCGTGTGAAGTGCTTTGATTTTTTTTGTTATTTCAGTAATTAGATTTTTCTCATTCAACTCGTCAATTGTTGCGCCAAAATCATGTCCACCATGACCGGAATCAATTACAACATTGATCACTTTGTTTTCGTTTTTTACAAATGATAAGCTTATAAAAGCGATTGCAACGATTAGAAATTTAAGTAAGTTTTTCATGGTTTGGTTGGTATTAGTTTAATTTTTTTGTTCGGATTTAATAAGTTTTCCTGAGAATATTGGATTTTTTTCAGATTCTTGCCCTAATGTAAAGTAATATTCATTAGCATTATTTTTTGAGATATTGAATGTTGGTCTATTGTTTTCCAGCATTTTTTGTTCAAATTCATTTGGTGATTTTGGCTCAGTATAGCCTTTAACTACAAAGGAATTTTCATCCAACCATTCTACTTCTAAGGTTTCTAATTTATCAGCTATTTTTGTTGTGAATTTACCGTTTTGAAGCAAAAAATCAAAATCATTCAATTCCATTTTTTTGAATTTTTCATCTAAAACCGCAGTATAATAGCCGTCAGGAAGCACATTAGATTCTGATTTAATTGTAAAAGAACTTAACAATATAAAAGTCATTATTACATAGAAATTTTTCATAATCAGATT
>NZ_DQDX01000082.1:0-9971 GCF_003525665.1 Flavobacterium sp. | reverse complement strand
GTTTTAATGTTACACAACATCTATATTTACGCTAAAATAGTAAAATTATTGTAATTTTCGCTTCTAAATTAAAATCTATCATGCAATACGAAGGCGTTCTCACTAAAATGCAAACCGAATATTCTAATCCGATTCAATATTACTTGGTTTTTGAAAATAGTTTTCTTCATTTAAATCAACTTTTGAATAAGTCGATGGAGATTACTTTTTTGGGTTACCAATGTTTGAATTGTGGTAAGAAAAAGAAAATATTTCGTCAAGGATTTTGCTATGATTGCTTCATGAGTAGTGCTGCAGCAGGAGATTGGATTATGAAACCCGAATTATCTACAGCACATTTAGATATTGAAGATCGCGATTTAGAATATGAAAAAAGAGTGCAATTGCAACCGCATATTGTTTATTTGGCTTTGTCGAGCGAAGTAAAAGTTGGCGTAACCAGAATAACGCAAGTGCCAACACGATGGATTGATCAAGGCGCGGTGCAAGCAATTCCAATTGTAGAAGTTCCAAATCGTTATTTAGCTGGAATTACCGAGGTTGCTTTAAAAAATCATTTTGCAGATAAAACCAATTGGCAAAAAATGCTAAAAAACGATTATCTTCCGGTTGATTTAATTAAAGAACGAGCGAGTTTAAAATATTTAATTCCGAAGGAAGTGCAAGAATATTTTCATCCAGAAAAAGACGATTTGTATGATTTGCATTTTCCAGTTTTAGAATATCCAAAAAAAGTATCAAGTTTAAATCTTGATAAATCACCTAATTTTTCGGGAAAACTCACAGGAATAAAAGGACAATATTTAATTTTTGAAGACGGAACTGTTTTTAACGTTAGAACTTTTGAAGGTTATGTTGTTAAGATAAATTTATAAAAAGAAACCCTTTCAATTGCTGAAAGGGTTTTGATTTTTATGGAGTTGTTGTAGTTGCTGGTTTTTCTTTTTTCTTCAAAATACCATTCAACAAATCTTTAGCTTTAGTTTTTATTTCTTCTTTTTTTACTGGTGTTTTCGTTGTAGAAGTATCTGCTGGTTTTTTATTTTTGTTAATAAGATTTTCTAATGCCGATGTGCCTTTTCCTATCAATTGTTCTTTTTGTTGCTTCGCCAAATTACTTACCAAAGTTGTCGTTGCCGCTTTAATATCGGTTGAAATTTTTGGTTGTGAAAATGATCCTCCAAGAATGGCATTAATCGGAATATTCTCCAATTTTGCAGCATTGGCTGGCGTTAATTTTGAAATCAAATTGTTGATATCGCTTCCAAGATATTTCGCTGGAACATCAAATTTTAAATTGTAATTCATCAATTGATCAAATCCGTGAGTTCCAGCAACGGTTACTTTCATGTCTTGGTATTTGATGTCGAATGGTTTTATATTTACTTTTCCGTCTTTAAAAGTTACTGCTGCTTTGATGTCGTTTAAATTTACTTTACTCATGTCGATAAATTTGATATTCGAACTTAAAGCACTCAATAAAGTAGAGTTTTTAGCATTGACTGTAGTCGATAATAATTGCCCTAATAAATCACCAGAAATAGTTTTTAAATCGGGTGTCATTTCATTGGCATCAAGATTTCCTGATAATTTAATAGTCGAATTTAATTTTCCGTTGATGATTCCAGCAATTGGAGCAATTTTTTTCAACATGTCTAATTGCGTGAAACTTTCTGCAATATACACCTGATTTAAATTCAAATTCATATTGAACTTAGGTGTTTTTTCTTTGGTTGAAACCATTCCGTTAAGGCCAATTTGTCCGCCAAAAATATTGGTTTTTACATTGTCTAAAGTTACCGCTTGGTTTTTTACGATTAGTTTTCCAGAGACATTTTTCAAGGTTAAATTGTCATACAAAACCGTATTGGCTTTTGCTGTAAGCGAACAATTTAAGAACGCCGGAATTTTCATCGCTTCAGTTTTTCCTTTAGCTTCTGCTTTAGTTGGTTCTGATGTCGTCATGAAATCATCAACAGCAATTTGGTTGGAATTCATATTGAAATTTCCTTTCAATTCTTGGTTTCTAAATATAAATCCGTAGAAATTTTCTAAAACTCCAGTTACACTCAAATCACTTTTTCCTGTTGTAGCTTTAAATTCCTGGAGATTTACACGACTAGGATTGAACGCAACCATTGCCGAACTAATATTCATCGCCTTGCCGTTTTCATCAACATATTTAAAGCCAGACAAACTCATAGTTCCAGCATTATTGATTTTTTCATACTGACTTTTTTCTACCGATTCCATATCGAATTTAGTAGTAACATCGGCTTTTAAAATTCCAGAAAGTGGTTTGTCTAATTTAATTGGATAGGCTTGCGAAAGACTTCCTAAATTGATTGTTCCTTTTAAAGCGGCATCAACCAAAGCATTTGTAGCTACGTTTTTAATTGTTGCTTTAGCGTTAAAAACATCTTGATCGATAGAAAAAGAAAGCTTGTCTAAATTTACATAAGTGTCATTCATCAACCCAGTTTCATTGATAATTTTAGTGTCAATAACAATATTTTTAACCGATTTTGGTAAATCTGGATATTGAAAAGAAGCGTTATTAGAAGCAATTGCAACATTAAATTTTGGAACTGTAGTGTCGGTTAGCATTCCTTTTGCAAAACCTACAACGGTAAAATCACCCGAAGTTTTTACTTTATCCATACTACTAGAATAGGCGGAAGGAATCAAGCCTAAGAAGTTTTTGAACGACGATGTTGGTGTTTTAAATTTCAAATCATAATTCTGTCCAGCATCAACCAATTGAATAAATCCATCAAATTCTAATGGTAATTCATTGATTTTGGCTTTGTTTTCTTTAAAAGTGTATTTGCTGTTTTTTAAATCAATTCCTAAAATAGCATCCAATGAAATCGCGATGTTATTCATGTAATTCACCTTGTCCATCGTTAACGATGCTTTAGTTGTAGTTTTTGTGTCTAAATCTAAAACATCATTAGTAAAATCACCACTTCCGGTGTGATTGATACTGTCTAAAACCATGTTTATTTTAGATCTTTCGTCAAAATATTTGAACTTGAAATTCTCAATATCATATTCTTTAATTTTCAATGCTAATGGTTTGCTTTTTCCAGCATCGGCTTTTTTCTCTGCGTTTTTCAAAGCAATATCAAAGTTCCCAATTCCGTCTTTATTGAAAATAATATTTATTAATCCGTTTTTAGTCGAAATGGCGTCGATGTTTAATGGTTCGTTATCGTCATTAAAAAGTTCCATTACAGACATTTTTAGGTTTAATTCTTCTAATGCAACTAAAGTGTCACCTTCGAAAGGTGCTTTATTTATGATAGATAATTTTTCTATTGAAACGTTGGCGCTCGGAAAACTTTTAAACAAACTTAAATCTGCTTCCGCAAATGCGACTTTGGCATCGACACTTTCATTAATAGATTTGGCGATTTTAGCTTTTATTTGATCTTCAAATAAATACGGAATTGCAAAGGCTGAAACAACTAATAGCAACAAAACGATTCCAACTATTTTTAAAATTTTCTTTACCATAATGATTTAAAATTTATTCAATTTTATGATGCAAATATCTTGCCTTAAGCATGCATACGCAACAAATTTAGTGTTTTAGGATTGTTTTACTTTGTAAAATTATCATAAAATGTTTCATAATTTAACTGTTGTAGAACAACTTCGACAAAAAAATCCGCTCAAGTTGATTGAACGGATTTCATATTATTATTTCAAAAAGTCTAATTAATTTTCAACTCATAAGCCATTCTTGCTTGAACGCCTTTTTGGTTGGTCATTTGTTTAATTTGTTGTAGCACTTTGTAGTTTTGCTCACCAATTTCTTCTTTAATTATACTTTGACGTGTTTGTGATAAACCAAAATTAGCTAAAATATCGTCAAAATTTTTCTCGAATTCTGGGTAATTTTGAGTTCTGTATTTAGTAACTTTTCCAAGTTTTGCTGCTTCTTTTATCGCTTCGTCCATACCGCCAATTTTGTCAACCAAACCAATTTTTAAAGCATCTTGACCACTCCAAACGCGACCTTGACCGATGGCATCAACTTGTTCGAAAGTTAATTTTCTTCCAGCCGAAACTCGTTTTACAAAGGTAGAATAAATGTGTTCAACGCCTTCTTGAGCAAACGCTCTGTAATTTTCATCCAATGGTAAAAACGGACTGTAACCAGAAGCATTTTTATTAGTTCGAACTTGCTCAACGTCAAGTCCGATGCGTTCTGCGGCAACGGTAAAGTTTGGTAAAATTCCGAAAACACCTATTGAACCGGTTATAGTATTTGCTTCAGCGAAAATTTTATTGGCGTTACAAGCGATGTAATATCCGCCAGATGCAGCGTAATTACCCATAGAAACTACGACTGGTTTTACTTTCTTAGTCAATTCAATTTCTCTCCAAATTAATTCTGATGTTAATGCGCTTCCTCCAGGAGAATCAATACGTAGCACAATTGATTTTACGTTTTTATCATTTCTAGCTTTTTGCAAAGAACGACGCATTGCGCCTTCACCAATTAGGTTTACATCGCCTTCGCCACTTCCAATTTCGCCTTGAGCATAAATGATAGCGATTTTATCTTTGGTAGAATAATCTTTAGAAGTTGACGCTACTTTTTCGGCATAATCTACTATAGAAACCGATTCGTAATCGTCGGCTTTATCTACCTTTAATGCTTTTCTAATGTCATCATGATACACATCTTCGTAAGCAATTTTATCGATTAATTTTTCTGATTTTGCCATTTCTGGAGTTCGAGCCAAAAGTCCATCTGCAACTTGATTCAATCGTTCAACCGAAACTTTTCTGCTTGAAGCAACATCGGTTAGTATCGAATTCCAAACTGAGGTTAATAGTTGCGTAGTTTGTTCTCTATTGGCATCACTCATTTTATTTTCTAAAAATGGCTCAACCGCACTTTTGTATTTTCCATGACGGATAACTTCCATTTTAACGCCAGATTTTTCTTGTAGATCTTTAAAGAACATCAATTCGGCAGACAATCCTTTAAATTCTAATTCGCCGATTGGATTTAGATAAATTGTATTGGCAACCGAATTTAAATAGTAGTCTTTTTGCGAATAAACATCGGCATACGAATAAATAAATTTACCCGATTTTTTGAAATCTTCTAAGGCATCACGCAACGCTTTGGTTTGTGCAATTCCAAGATTTGAGAAGTTGTTAAGTATCGAAATTCCTTTGATATCTGAATCTGACTTGGCATATTCGATAGCATTTATTACATCAAATAATCCATCATGTTGGTCTTTGTCGTTGAAAAAAGGCATGTCTTCAAAATTAGTTTTTCCGGCGTAATCATAATTTACTTTAGATAAATCTAATTCGATAACAGAATTGCTGTTTACAGTTACAGTTTCAGAATCACCGCTTCCGGCAATGGCTCCAATTAAAATGATTCCGAAGAAAAAAATCATGCAAAAAATAAATAAACCAACGATTGTGGCTAATACATTTCCTAAAAATCTCATAATACTATTTTTATATATAAGTAGTAAAAAGGGTTAATTTGTTACAAACCATTTGATTATTGTAAAATAAAATAGTTATCAACAGAAGTTGCAAATATACTTCAATTTTGAAATTCTTTTAGTTATTTTGCGGATATGAATAAGCAACATCAAGTCGTACTTTCTTTAGGCAGTAATCAGGGCAATCGTCTTGAAAATATTACTAATTGTATTAATTTATTGCATCAAGAAGTTGCTACTGTTGTAAAAGTTTCTTCGTTGTACGAATCCGATTCTTGGGGTTTTGATAGTGATTCGTTTTATAATTGCGCGGTTTTGATTCATACACACAAAAATCCTCAGAAAGTATTAAAGAATATTTTAAAACTTGAGAAAAAATTAGGACGAATTCGTCATGAAAGTACTACTTATGAACCAAGAATTATTGATATTGATATTATAACTTTCGACGAAGAAATAATTGATAGTGAATCGCTTATGATTCCGCACAAACAATTACACAACCGACTTTTTGTGTTGTTGCCAATGCAAGAAATTGCTTCAGAATGGGTTCATCCAATTATTCAAAAATCGGTCAGTCAATTAGTTAGTCAATGTTCTGATACTGGGAAATGCACCAAGATTTCTAAGTTGCAATCGCCATTAGAAAAGATAAAACTTGACGGATTTAATTACATCGCAATTGAAGGAAATATTGGCGCCGGAAAAACTACTTTGGTAGGTAAAATTGCTGAAGATTTCAATGCTAAAACGGTTTTAGAACGATTTGCAGACAATCCGTTTTTGCCTAAATTTTATAAAGATCAAAATCGGTACGCCTTTCCGTTAGAAATGTCTTTTTTAGCCGATAGATACCAACAAATTTCTGATGATCTAGCGCAATTTGATTTGTTTAAAGATTTCATTGTAGCTGATTATCATATATTTAAGTCGTTGATATTTGCAAAAGTAACACTTGCCGAAGACGAATATCGATTGTACAAAACACTATTTGACATTATTTATAAAGAAATGCCAAAACCCGATTTGTATATTTATTTGTATCAAAATACAGAGCGATTACTTCAAAATATAAAACGTCGTGGTAGAAGTTACGAGCAAGAAATTCCGGCAGAATATTTGGATAAAATAAATAATGGTTATCTCGATTACATCAAAACCCAAAAAGATTTGAATGTATTAATCGTAGATGTTTCTGATAAAGATTTTCTAAAAAACCAAGAAGATTACATTCAAATTCTTGAGGAAATCAGGATGAAATTGCCTTAACGAATCATTGAAAAATGACCTTTTACTTCTGGTGTTGTATCATCAATTTTTAAAGTAAACCAATAATCATCGGAAATTAATTGTTGACCAAAATAAGTTCCGTCCCAAAAGAATTTTGTTGCTGTTAATTGAATAATTAATTTTCCGTATCGGTCAAAAATGGCAACTTTAGCATTTGGGTAATGAGTCAATCCTTTAATAATCCAATTGTCGTTAATTCCATCACCATTTGGCGTAAAAAATAAAGGAATGGATATAACTACGAAAGATTGAGTGTCCAATCCGCAACCGTGTTTTTCTTTTGCGTAAGCGATATAAAGTCCGCCTTGCTGAATAGTGAAAACATTTGAATCTTGATAGTTAACTCCGTCAATAGAAAATTCATAATCTCCAGCTTGCGTCATAATTAGGGTTGCTGTGCTTTCTTCAACAAGAACTTCTTGAATTATTGGTTCGGCATATTCAATGATGGTGAAATTCTTAGTTTTCGAACAATTACTAGAATTAGTAATGACAACAGAATAATTATTTGAACCATTGTAAACAATACTTTGAGTAGTTTCTCCAGTGGACCATAAATAACTCAAACCGGTAATTCCGGCATTTAAAATTAGCGTGTCATTTTCGCAAATTTCGATTGTTTCATCATTAACAACTGGAATTTGATTCACAGAAACCAACACAGAAACTCGAGGTGAAAGACAACCATTATTATTTGCTTGAGCGTAATAAGTGGTATTTGATGATAAGTTTGGTGTTACAAAAGTTGGTCCAGTTGCAATTGGAGATGTTGAAGTAATTGAATCAAACCATGAAATTGTTCCAAAATTTGTTGATGCTGTAATTGATGCAGTAGTGCCTTCGCAAATTGGCGTCACTGGATTTAGTGTAACAGTTGGAACTTGGTTTATTGTTGCGGTTATTGCTGTTCGTGTTCCAGAGGTACAACCTGATGGAAAAGAATCTACATAATAAGTAGTAGTTGTGGTTAAAACTGGAGTTGTAAAACTTGTTCCTGTGTGAATTGGAGTTCCTCCTGATGGATTTGTGTACCAATTTATAGTGCCAATATTAGTTGTTGCTTGTAAAGTCATGCTTGCTGAATCACAATTTGATGCTGGCGTAGTTGATGTAATTGAAGGAATTGTAATCGTGGAACTTGTTGAGATTTGCAATATTGGATCGCCTGGAGTTCCGCCATATTCTACAATATATCCTTTTGGTTGATAATTTCCGCTTGCTTCTCCAGTGTTTGATAAGTCATTCCATGATCCAAGAATTCCTACGCCAGGTGAGGTTATGTGAGCATAATCTTCTGCGCCAAGATTATTTGGTTCACCATTATTCCAAAAAGTGTAGGAAAAATTTGTTCCTGCTTCTGGACCACTCATCCATTTCCAAACACCTTCCGTTTCTTGATCACTTCCGCCAATCCAACCTGCTCCAGCTGCTTGTTCGCCAGATAATTGTTTTTCTTCAACAGATGTTATTGTTGCTAAATAACCTTGCAAACCATAATACTGACTCAGTTCTGCTAGTGCTTTTGCTGAAGTCCAGCTTACACCAATATTTGAAATGTATTGATAATAATGTCCGTTTGACGGAAGATAATTCGCCTCGCCAACTGTAATTGAAAAAGTTCTAAATCCTGACGGATTCGGTGAACTATTTGAAAATTCAACGTCTTTTATAGCGGCTATTAACGCTGTATAAGTCGGTTGACTGGTAATTCCAGATAATGTTAATTTTCCCAGAGTTGGATTCCAAGATGATGAAATTGTAGGATGAGTTCCAGTTAATGTTAAAACATCTGTTCCAATAGTGTAACCCGATGAAATTTGAATATAAATGGCGTCAATACCAGTATTATCAGGATCAACTATAGTCATGTCAGTAACAATTTTCATCGATGTTAGTGGACAATATATTTGATTTCCTGAAGCGGTTAAAATTGGAGCCACATTAAAAGTTTGCGCGTAAAAATAGCTTTGCGCAAATAATAAAACCAACAAAAGTTGTTTTTTTAGTTTCATTTTTAGTTGGACTTTTTCATTTTTTGAAATAAATCCCACACAACAATTCCTGCACTTACAGAAATATTTAGTGAGTGTTTTGTTCCTAATTGCGGAATTTCAATAGTTCCATCACATAGTTTTACAGCTTCTTGTGAAACGCCGTACACTTCATTTCCGAAAACTAAAGCATATTTTTTTGAATTATCGGGTTGAAAATTATCTAAGAAAATTGCGTTTTCAACTTGTTCAATGGCATACACTAAAACATCTTCAGATTTTAAATTTTCAATGACTTCTAGTACGTTTTTATGGTGTTCCCAAGTTACGGTTTCTGTAGCACCAAGTGCAGTTTTGTGAATTTCTTTATTTGGCGGAGTTGCCGTGATACCACACAAATATATTTTTTCAATTAGAAAAGCATCGGCAGTTCTAAAAACAGATCCAATGTTGTGTAAACTTCTAATGTCATCCAAAATTAAAATAATTGGAGTTTTTTCAGATTGTTTAAAATCCTCAACAGATTTTCTTTCAAGTTCGCTATTTTCTAACTTTCGCATTTTTTTTATTTTGACAAATATACCCAAAAAAAAAGCTCCCTAAAAAGAGAGCTTGTTTTTTTAACGTTTGTTTTAATTAGCTTTTCACAGTTTGCACCGGTGTAGTTTCAGCTGGTAAAACAGTACCTTTTATAGTTAAAATTTTAGAATCACCTTGAACAGCGTTAGATTTTACAGTAACTGTTTTGTTAAATGGTTGTCCACCTCTGTTAGTGTCATATTTTACACCAATAACACCTCTTGCTCCTGGCATAATTGGCTCTTTTGGATAAGTTGGAACTGTACAACCACAAGAACCAGAAGCACCAGTAATGATTAATGGTTTGTTTCCGTTGTTTACAAATACAAATTCTCTTTCTCCGTTAGCTTTGTGAGCAATTGTTCCATAATCGATAGTTTCGCTTTCAAAAAGCATTCCTGCGCCTTCCACTTTTGGAATTGAAACTTTTGCAGTTTTTGCAGCTTTTTTCGATTTAGATTTGGTTTGAGCGTTCATGGTTGTTGCACCAAAAACAACTAGCATAGCTAATAGTAATATTTTTTTCATTTTTATTTAATTGATTAATTATGAAACAAATTTAAGCAAAAAATAAATCAAGTGTGGTAATGAAACTTAAATTTTTATTAAATGAAATGTTAATGGT
>NZ_DQDX01000199.1 GCF_003525665.1 Flavobacterium sp. | reverse complement strand
TTTTGGAATAGAATTTGTAGTTTTACATCCGATTAACATTATTTTTTATGAAATACATTCAATTGTTTTTACTTTTTCTTACCATGGGTTTTGCTTCTCAAGCAACGGCGCAAACCTTTACTTTAAGAACAAGCAGCGTAAGTTATTCTGAAAAAAACCAAATTGGAAAATGGAGCAAATGGTCTGATTTTGCCAAAGCCGATTTGATTATAACCATCGATGGAAAAAAGAATAGAATCGTAGTGAACTCACCAACAATTCAAGTTTTTACCATAAAAAGTTATGGCGAAAAAACCGAAACCGATAAAGATGTTATCACACCATTTGAATGTGTTGACAACAATGGATCTAAGTGTAACATCATTGTTATTACAAGAAAAAATGAAGGCAATAGAATGCAATTTTACATCAATTATTCTGAAGTAAAATTTGTTTACAACATCTACAATTAATCTTCCAAAAATGGATTTTTCCTATCCAAAAGCAGAAAAACTAAAAAGCAGAAAAACGATTGATTTACTTTTTTCTGAAGGAAAATCTGTTTCAAAATATCCGTTGCGAATGGTTTATGTTGCTACAGATGAAGAAAATACAAAAACTACTTTTGGCGTTTCGGTATCTAAAAAAAACTTTAAAAAAGCAGTAGATCGAAATTATTTTAAACGTGTTTTGCGCGAATGTTATCGACTTAACAAACACATCATTCATGATAATTTGCAGAAACCTTATGCGATTATGTTTTTTTATCAAACAAAAGAACGGTTGAGTTATCAAGAAATAAACGAAAAAACAATTGCGATATTCGAGAAATTTATTCGTCAAATTAACGAAGTAAACGGCCAAAAATAACGCTTACACTTTCTTAACAAACACATAAAAAAATAGTTTTTTGCTTATTATGCAATATATTTGATTTTGTTTTATAAATTCGTTAGTTTTTAATTCTAAAAATGTTAAATTGATTATGCTTAAGTATTTTAAAAAGAGATATATACTTCCTGTTATTGCTAGTGGATTTTTGTTGGTTGGTGTGAGTTTCAAAGACAATTTTTTTGAAATAGCCAAGCAAATAGAAATTTTTACTTCGCTTTTTAAAATTGTAAATCAAAATTATGTTGATGAGGTAAATCCGGCAGAAGTTATGGATAAAGCCATCAAGAGCATGCTTGCCGATCTAGATCCGTATACCAATTTCTTTAACGAACATGATGTTGTAAAATTCAAAATCAACAATACTGGCGAATATACCGGAATTGGCGCGATGATTACTCGAAAAGAAGATCAATTAATTATCAAAGAACCTTACAAAGGTTATCCTGCCGATAAAGCCGGATTGAAAGCTGGTGATGCCATAATTCAAATTGGTGACGTGTTGTTGTCTGACTTTAAAGAAGATGCTTCTCAATTGTTGAAAGGCGCAAAAAATACTAAAATTGACATCAAATACATCCGTCAAGGAAAACAATTAACTACGCAATTGATTCTTGATGAGGTTGAAGTAAAAGCAGTTCCGTTTTTTGCAAAAATTGATGACAAAACAGGTTATATCGTGCTTACAGCTTTCAATAATAAAACTACAAAAGAAACCAAAGAAGCATTAGAAAAACTTAAAGCCGATGGTGCCGAACGAATCATTCTAGATTTGAGAGGAAATCCTGGTGGATTATTGAACGAAGCGGTAAATATCTGCAATCTTTTTGTGGAAAAAGGCGAAGTAATTGTTACTACAAAATCTAAAAACGAAAAGTACAATAACGTTTATAAAACATCAAAAGAACCAGTAGATTTAGAAATTCCTTTAGCGATAATTGTCGACGGAAAAAGTGCCTCAGCATCAGAAATTGTTGCTGGAGCTTTGCAAGATTTAGATCGTGCAGTAGTTATTGGAAGCCGTAGTTTTGGAAAAGGATTGGTGCAACGACCGTTTGATATGACTTATGGAACGCAAGTAAAAGTTACTATTTCTAGATATTACACTCCTTCTGGTAGATGTATTCAAGCATTAGACTACTCTAAAAAAGATAAGGACGGAAAAGCTATTAAAACAGATGCTTCTAAATACAACGCATTCAAAACCAAAAAAGGAAGAACGGTTTATGATGGTGGCGGCATTTTACCCGATATTGAATTGGAAGAAACAAAGCTTAGCAGCATTACCGAAGTATTGCAAAAAAACGACGGAATTTTTAATTATGCCACCAATTATTATTTTAAAAATCCAAATTTGGGCGATAAAATTCCGACTATTTCTGATGCTGATTTTGCCGATTTTAAAGCGTTCTTAAAAAGAGAGAAATTTAGTTTTGATACCGAAACCGAATTGGCTTTGAAAAACACATTAGAAAAAGCTAAAAAAGAAAAAATTGATGGTGCAATAACTGCACAATACGAGCAATTGATGACAGCAATTCAGAAAAGTGAAGAAGCTCTATTAGACAAAAATCAGAAAGAAATTAAGAAATTAATACTAGACGAAATTATTAAACGTTATCAGTATAAAGAGGGATTGTACCAATATTACACCAAGAGCAATCCCGAAATTATTAAAGCAACCACTCTTTTAGCCAACAAAGCTGAATATTCTAAAATACTAAACTAGATGTTACGATTTTTAAGGATTTTACCATTGTTTTTTTTCGGATTTATTTCTGCACAAGAAGAAATCGTACACTCGGTTTATTTTGAATTTGACAAATATTCATTTGACGAAAAACAAGCCAAAGAAGTTGTTGATTTTATAAAAAATAGTGACTCAACTAGAATTGAATCTGTTCAAATTTATGGTTATACCGATGATATTGGAAAAGATGATTACAACTTTAAATTGTCTACCAATAGAGCCAATGCCATTCAAGCCAAGCTTTTAGAAAATGGTGTAAAAAACAAAATTATTGTAACCATTGAAGGAAAAGGAAGAATATTAATTGACGATGATATTGTTGATAATCTTCCCGAAAAACGTTCTAAAAACCGTCGTGTTGATGTGGTTTTAAACTTAAAAGAACTTCCAGCATTGATTATGCCAGGATTTTATCATAGCATCAATAAAAACCACGTAGTTGGCGATCATATTTATCTAGATAACATCCTTTTTGAAAGAGGAAGCAGTAAATTATCAACCAAAGAAAAAGCAGAATTAGATAAAATTGCCTTGCTTTTAGTGCGCTACAAAAACATTCATTTTGAAATTCAAGGACACGTTTGTTGCACGCCACCATATCAAAAAGAAGCGATTGATAAAGACACTAAAAAACGTCAATTGTCTACAAATAGAGCGCAAGCTGTATATAAATATTTGGCTTTTAGACGAGTAGGTAAAAACCGAATGACTTTTAAAGGTTATGGAAATACGGTTCCGCTTGGGAAAGATCCGCAATATGATAGACGTGTTGAATTGGTGATTACAAAGATTTAACTCCATGAATCGCTTATTATTTGCTTTGCTTTTTATAGGTTTTCTATCAAATGCACAACAAAAATCCAATACAATTCGGGTTTATTTTGATTCCAATTCTAGTGATTTAGCATCAAATGAAATGTCGGTTATCAACGGCATTTTTTCTAATGAAACGCTTACTTTTTATACCATTGAAGTTTCTGGTTTTTGCGACGACATTGGATCATTGGAAGCCAATAAAATTCTATCAGATAAACGAGCGCAAACCGTAGCTACTTTTCTAAAATCGGAATTTGATGTTAACGCTACTTCTACTCTAGGAAAAGGAGAAATTGCAATTGAAGATTTAAATGCTAATCTAGATGAAATTAGAAAAAACAATAGATGTGTTTCTGTTTACTACACTTTTACCGAAGACGAAATTAAACCGTCTGACGAAACAGCAACTACTAATTCAGCATTGAAATTCTACAAAACATTTGATGATGAACTAGTTGTAGGCGATAAAATTATCATCAAAAATTTACTTTTTAAAGGCAATACAAGACTGTTTCATAAAGAAGAAGATGCATTAGTTGAACTTAACAAAGTTGTCGATTATTTGAACAAAAATCCTAATACAACTATTGAAATTCAAGGTCATGTGTGTTGCATTGGAAAAGCGCACAGCGATGCTTATGATATGACTTCGGGCAAAACCAATTTATCGCATACACGCGCCAAGAAAATCTATGATTATTTAGTAGAAAAAGGAATTTCGCCAAGCAGAATGACACACATGGGTTACGGACGAAAATTCCCTATTCCAAACGGAATTGAATCGGAGAACAAGCGCGTTGAGATTTTAATTACTAAGATTTAACTACTTACGCTTCATTTCGATATGCGGAATATCGTCTTCTAAATACATTTCACTAGTTTGTACAAACTGATGACTTTCATAAAATTTCTGTAAATAAAGTTGTGCAGAAATGGTAATTTCATTGGTGTCAAAATAGTCTTTTACTCCAGAAATGGCATTTTGCATTAAATCGTGACCCCATTTTTTATCTCGATAATTCTGTGCCACGATAACTCTTCCGATGGAAGCATTTTCAAAATAATCGTTGGGTTTAAATAATCGGGCATAAGCCACAATTTTGCCTTCGTAAATTCCTAAAAGGTGTAATGCTTTCTCGTCTTTGCCGTCAATGTCCTGATAAACGCAATTTTGCTCCACTACAAAGACTTCACTTCTTAGTTGCAGCACAGAATATAGTTCGGTTAAAGATAATGCCTCAAATCGCTTAATTTGCCATTCAATGTTTGCCATGTTATTTATTTTCGGGTTTCTTTAGAAATTGAACCGATTTTATAATTGATTCTAATTCTAACATTAAATCTCTTTTATTTTTGGATGGTGCGTAACAAAATCCTTCAAGCACCAAAATTCGTTTGTTGGTTTCGTCAATTATGGCGTAATTTATAAATGGTCCGCTCATGAAATCGTTGCTTAAATCCCAAGTTCCTTTGAGACCGTAAGCTGTTTTTCCGAAGATTTTGGTTTTGGTTAGATAAGGCGAAAAACCGGTTTCGGTAATCATTTTCGTTCTAGGTTTGTTGCCGTGAATGTATTTTTTGCCAATAGAATCTCTAATTTTTACAATTCGGTTAACCAAATTAGTAGTGTCTTTTAGTGAACTCATCGGAACTTGATAAGCCAATAAACAAAGGTTTCCGCTAGTGATTTCTTTCTTTAGCCAAAGGAATTTTTTGCCTTGTAAAACAATTTTATACTTATCTGGAACATTGATTAAAACATTAAATCGCGATTTTATTTTGTCTCTTTCTAATGATCGTCTGATGTTTCTTTTTTGAAAAATATCAATTTCCGATTTTTTAATTTCCTGAATGATTTTGGGTGCATTTACCTCAATACTATCAATAATTTCGTGTACCGTTTTACCGGAAATATGAACTGCAATTTGAGGCGTTACATATTCGTTTGGCTTAATGTAAAACTTGGTTTTGGCTTCTTTTTTAACCACAATAATATTTCTACTATTGGTCATGAAACCTTCTAAAAGTTTTACTGGATATTGGTTTAAAGTAAACAACGGTTCTTCTTCTTGAAGACCAATTACTGGTGAAGCAAATTTATTTCGAATAGAATCGCCAACTTCACCATTCCAAAGTTGATCGTCTATAATCACAGAAATGGCGTTTATTTTCGCAGTGTTATCATCAGAAATGTTGGTTTTCTTTTGATTNNCGATAAAAATAAAATACTAATGGCTAGAAATAAAAAATGGGTTTTATTCATAATGAAATAAAACCCAAATTTATATAAGATTTTTTGATTATCCACCTATTTTTAATTTCATTCCAGGTTTTAAATTCTCACTTTTTATGTTATTTGCTTTTTCGAGATCGGCAATGGTAACACCAGGAAATTTTTTAGCTATACTAGATAATGTGTCGCCTTGTTTCACTTGATACAACTTTTGATTTGCTTTTTTAATTGTTGCAGCATAATCTTCTTTTCCTTTTTTAACTTTGGTAGTTGCAACTTCTTTTCCAACAATAAGTTTGTCGCCTTCTTTAATGTTGGTATCAGACAATGAATTTAACTCTAAAAGATCGTTTATTGTAGTGTTGTATTTTCTAGCGATTGTTCCTAAATACTCACCTTTAACCACAACGTGTTCCACATTTTTAGCTAAATCTGCGTTATTTTCATTCGCTTTTTGATCAGAAATAATTAACTCTGCACCCAATTTTATATTGTTGTCAATCAAATTATTTCTTTCTTTTAAATCTTCAAGAGATATATTGAATTTTTTGGCAATTGATGATAAATTATCGCCTTTTGCAACAACATAAACATTTTCATTTTTAGAATTTGTTTCTGCTTTTATTTCTTTTTTAATGATTTCAGCTTTAACTTTCTTTGGTTCAACAGCAGCAACGGCCTCATTTTTAGTCGCAAATGGTTGCTTCACTTCTTTTCTAACTGTTGTAGTAACTTTTTCGTTTTTGATGATTTTTAAATCATCACCAAGACCGATATTGCTTCCTTTTAAATTATTCCATTTTTTAATATCGGCTACAGAAACATCATATTTTGTTGCAATTTCTCCCAAAACATCACCTTTTTTTACTTTGTGGTATTTGGTAACATCTTTGTAAGAAACTACTTTTTCGGTTTTAAAAACTTTCTCGGGTTTTGCTTCATTTGATGCAACATCAGAAGTTGAATTTGTTACGATTTTTGTTTCTTTAGTCGAAACAGAATCGGCTACAGCCTTAGTTTGTGCAACATCATTATTTTCTTTGTAAGCAATTTTTTCGGATGATAGAATTTTTAACTTTCTTCCTAATGGCGCCGAATTACTTCGTAATCCATTCCAGCTTTTTATGTCTGAAACTGTAACGTTATATTTATCAGCAATTTTAGATAAATTATCGCCTTTTATAACTTTATGATATTTCGTTCTTGTAGTTGAATCACTATCAGATTGCGATGGATTAGTAGGATCGTTTTGCTTTACAGAGGCCAATCTTTCGTACGGACGTTCTCTTTTATTAGCTTCATAATTTATGTAAGCATAAATTTTATCTTCGTTGGATGCGAAAATTGCGATTTTATCTTTTGGCAATCTCAAGAAGTTTCTTTCACCAGAAATTGATGGAATTTCATTTCGTTTGTACGAAGGATTAAAGAATTTTAATTCGGCCACAGGAACATCCAACAAATCTGATATTTGCTTGAAAGTCATGTGATTTTTCACCATAATTGTATCGGTAGCAAAGTGATTTGCAATGGCTTTATTTGGTACAATTCCGTGTTCTTTATGGTATTCGAAAATGTACATTGTAGCCAAAAATGCTGGTAAATAACCTTGCGTTTCTTTTGGAAGATTTTTTCTAATGTTCCAATAATTCTGTTGTCCACCTGAACGTCGAATTGCTTTGGCAACATTCCCTGGTCCTGAATTATAAGATGCTAAAACCAAATCCCAATCGCCAAAAATCTTGTACATGTTTTCCATGTACTGCGATGCAGCTTGACTTGCTTTTAATGGATCGCTTCTTTCGTCAACATACGATGAAATATTTAAACCATATTGCTTGCCTGTTTGATACATAAATTGCCATAAACCAGTTGCTCCAACTCTAGAAACCGCTAACGGATTTAAAGCCGATTCAACAACAGCAAGATATTTTATCTCTAGAGGAATATTTTTCTTAGCTAATTCTTCTTCAAATATTGGAAAGTAGAATTGAGAAATTCCCATTAAACGTTCAAATCCTTTTTTTCTATTCTTTAAAAAAGATTTGATAACGTTCTCTAAACCAATATTGTATTCAATATTAAAAGGCGATTTTTCATCTAATCTTTTCAGTCGTTCTTTTAATAATTCCGTTGGTAATTCGTAATCAACCGTTTTGTCAATGTCTACAGTTTTAATGTCTTGCAACAAAGTAGAGTAAATGTCTAGCGATGTCATTTCTTTCATCCAAAGACTGTCAATGCAAGTAGCCATATCATCATTGACAAAAGTGGCTTTTATAGAATCTAAGTACGAAACTTTTACAACATTTTTAAGTATTGTATCCTGCTGTGCGGTGGTTTCTTGAGCGAAAAAAGAAGCCGAAGCAAGAAGAAGAATCGATGTCAGTTTATTTTTGATATTCATATTATTTTATTCAACATTTTATTAATCAGCATATTATGCCATTTGCAAACTTACCGATTAATAACGTAAAATTTTGTTTAATTATTGTTAAAGTCTGATTTTTAGTCTAAAATCGCTTGAATTCCAGGTAAAGTTCTTCCTTCTAACATTTCTAGCATTGCGCCGCCACCAGTAGAAACGTAGCTCATTTTATCTTCTAAACCAAACTGTTTTACTGCCGAAACTGAATCGCCACCACCAACAAGAGAAAATGCTCCGTTTGCTGTAGATTCTGCAATATATTCTCCAAGAGTTATGGTTCCGTGAGCAAATTTTTCCATTTCAAAAACGCCTAATGGTCCGTTCCAAAGAATGGTTTTAGAAGCCATAATTACTTCCTTAAAGTTTTCTAACGATTTTGGTCCGGCATCAAGTCCTTGCCATCCGTCTGGAATTTCACGAACATCAACAATTTGAGTATCGGCATCATTTGAAAAAGCATTTGCAGCAACAACATCAACTGGAATATGAATTTGAACACCTTTTTCTTTTGCTTTGTGCAAAATTTCAATCGCTAAATCTAATTTATCGTCTTCACAAATAGAATTTCCTACTTTTCCGCCTAAGGCTTTGATGAATGTAAAAGTCATTCCACCACCAATAATCATGTGATCTACTTTGTCTAAAATATTTTCGATAACTGTAATTTTCGAAGAAACTTTAGAACCACCAAGAACTGCAGTTACTGGTTTTACCGAATTATTTAAAACGCGATTTAAACTTTCAATTTCTTTGGCTAATAGTAATCCGAAGCACTTGCTTTCTGGGAAAAACTGAGCAATAATTGTTGTTGAAGCGTGTGCTCTGTGAGCTGTTCCAAAAGCGTCGTTTACATAAATATCACCAAGCGATGCTAAATCTTTAGAAAATGAAACATCTCCAGCCTCTTCTTCTTCATAAAAACGTAGATTTTCTAGAAGTAAAACTTCACCAGGTTTTAAATTGGAAGCGGCATTTTGAGCGACAGTTCCGCGGCAATCTGAAGCAAAAATTACTGGAACTTCTAGAACTTGAGCAACTGTATCAACGATATGTTTTAATGAATATTTATCTTCTTTTCCTTTTGGTCTTCCTAGGTGTGACATCAAAATAACACTTCCGCCTTCGGCAAGAATTTTATCAATTGTAGGTTTTGCCGCTTCAATTCTATTGGCATCGGTTACCTTGAAATTTTCGTCTAATGGAACATTAAAATCTACTCGTATTAAAGCTTTTTTTGATTTGAAATTGAAGTCGTTTAAAGTTTTCATTAATTTACAGTGTTAATTTATAGTATTCTGCAAATATAACTATTTTGTTTTTCTTAGAAAATGATAAACATCAGCGTTGCTTTTTAGACTTTTTTTGTTGCATTTCTTCTAGTGTAAGCGTTCTAAATCCGTTTTTGGTTGTGATAATTCCGCCAATTTCTATCCCATGAAATAAGCTTGGAAACATATTTTTTCTATGTTTTATAGATTTAACTATTCCGTGAAGTAAGATGCTTATAATCATTATGAAATTGATTTTTTGTTGGTTCCAAAAAATTATCTGATTCTCAAAAATAATAAAAATACCGATAAAAAGCTTTTTTCATCGACAAACAACTCAATAAAATTGAAAAAATGACAAATTTAAAGATTATTCT
>NZ_DQDX01000196.1:9061-10434 GCF_003525665.1 Flavobacterium sp. | reverse complement strand
GATATATAGAATGAAAGGTTATGTGTTTGATGAAAATAATCAAGTTTATTTGGTACAAACAGTGGGTAAAAATAGCACAATTGAACCTGTAAATGATATTAGTGTCGAAAAATCTCAATTGGTTGTTATTGGTAAAGAAATTGAATTAAATGCAATTGAACGTATTTTGAAACCTGCCATACAAAAAGAAATAAAAATTATGATATGACAAATATAATTTTACCAAACGGTGAAGAACGATTTTTAACTAAAGAATCTATTAATTTAATTGATGTTGCCGCTTCAATTAGTAATTGTTTAGCTAAGGAAGCTCTTGTAGCTTCCATTAACGATTCTATAGTAGATAGTAATTTTTCAATTCCAACTAATTCCAAAGTAAATTTATTTACATGGAAAGATGATGAAGGTAAAAATGCTTTTTGGCATACTTCTGCACATTTATTAGGAGCTGCTATTTTAGAGTTATATCCTTCAGCTAAAATTGCAACAGGTCCAGCTATCGAAAACGGTTTCTACTATGATGTTGATTTTGAAAATATTAAGTTTATCGATGCAGATTTAAAAAAAGTAGAAGATAAAATGCTTTTACTTGCCAAACAAAGTTTTGAAAATGTTAGGATAGAAGTATCTAAGAAGGATGCACTGGTTTTTTTTGAAACGAATTATAATCCTTATAAACTAGAATTAATTAATGATTTACAAGACGGAACTATAACCTTTTATCAAACCGGCCGTTTTACAGATTTGTGTGCGGGTCCACATATTCCAAATACATCATTTATCAAAGCCATAAAGCTAACTGCTATTTCTGGCGCATATTGGCGCGCGAATGATAACAATAAAATGCTAACGCGAATTTATGGGATTTCATTTCCAAAAAAAACAGATTTAGATACCTATTTAGAGGCTATTGAAAAAGCTAAAAAGAACGACCATAGAAAACTTGGTAAGGAGTTAGATCTTTTTTACTTCGATGAAGAAGTGGGAATGGGATTGCCACTTTGGGCACCTAAAGGTGAAGCTTTACGTCAGAATTTAATTGGTTTTTTACGAAAAATACAATCCAGAGCAGGATACAAACATGTGGCTAGTCCGCATATTGGAAAAAAAGAGTTGTATATCACTTCAGGACATTATGCAAAATATGGAGAAGATTCATTTCAACCAATTTATACACCAGCCGAAGACGAAGCTTTCTTCTTAAAACCGATGAACTGCCCACATCATTGTAAAATTTACAGCGCCACTCCAAAAAGTTATAAAGAGTTACCTATAAAATATGCTGAGTTTGGTACCGTTTATCGTTATGAGCAAAGTGGTGAACTTCATGGGTTAACCCGTGTAAGAGGTTTTACTCAAGATGATGCTCATAT
>NZ_DQDX01000196.1:0-9013 GCF_003525665.1 Flavobacterium sp. | reverse complement strand
TTACTCAAGATGATGCTCATATTTTTTGTCGTCCTGATCAACTTAAAGAAGAGTTTTTAAAAGTGGTGGATTTAGTAAATTTAGTGTACTCTAAATTGGGCTTTACAGAATTTCAAACGCAAATTTCGTTAAGAGATCCTTCTAATAAACAAAAGTATTTAGGAACTGATGAAATGTGGGAATTAGCAGAAAATGCAATCATTGAAGCTACTCAAGAAAAAGGTATTAAAACCACTGCCAAAGAAGGTGAAGCGGCTTTTTATGGTCCAAAATTAGATTTTATGGTTCGTGATGCTATTGGGAGAAAATGGCAAATTGGCACCATTCAGGTAGATTATATGATGCCTGAAAATTTTGATTTAACGTATATCGGAAATGATAATGCAAAACATCGTCCAGTTATGATTCACAGAGCCTTATTTGGTTCTATGGAACGGTTTATTGCTTTGCTAATTGAAAACACGGGTTGTAATTTTCCTTTATGGTTAGCGCCTACGAAAATTGTTGTTTTGCCTATTGCCACAAAATATAATGATTACTGCGAAAATCTTGCAAATATAATAAACGAGCATTTCGATCTTCAAATAGAAGTTGATACTCGAGAAGAGAAAATTGGAAGAAAAATTAGAGATGCAGAAACACAAAAAATTCCATTTATGTTTGTGGTTGGCGAACAAGAGATGAATTCAAATTCGGTTTCAATTCGTGAACATGGTGTAGGAGATATTGGAATTTTAAGTTTAAATGAAGTAATGCAATTAATTACAGAAAAATTAAAAGTGTAATGATTTTAAGTGGTAAAGAAAATATTGAGAAATAAGAACAAGTAGAAATATACTAAAAAACTCAAAAGTAACTTCAGTTAATTTATCGTATTATTTCAATATAAAATTGTATGAATTGCTTGTGCGACTAAAATGAACTTGAATTCGGAATAATTAATCTAATAATAACTAAAAAATAACTAGGATGGTTTATATAAAAAAAACACTTTTAATTGTATTCTTTTTTCTTCTCGCTTCATGTACAGGCTTTAAAAAAGAAGAAAGAAAATTACAAAAAGGTAAAAATGATGCTGTTTTAGTTTTAGAAACACCTAAAGCAGGTTGTGAAAATTGTCAGCGTATTATTGAAGAAGGTTTAAATAAATCTTCTGGTGTAAAACAATCTATATTGAATTTGAATTTAAAAACAGTTTCTATTCTATACAATCCAATGGAAACTAATCCTGAAATTATTATAAACGAAGTAGCCTTATTATCAACTCAAATACCTTGTAAATAAAAATTATGAGTGAAGAAAATAAAAAACATGAAGCACAAGGTGAAATGCATCAAATGACTTCACTAGAAACTCCAATGCGTTCTGATGCTTTTGATAAAACCGATGATCAAAAAATTAAAATTATTCAAGAGCATTTTAAGATTATCATGGAAACATTAGGTTTAGATTGTACGGACGATAGTTTAAAAGGTACACCTTATCGTTTTGCTAAAATGTATGTTAAAGAAATTTTTTCAGGTTTAAATCCTAAAAATAAGCCTAAAATGTCAGTGTTTGAAAATAAATATGAATACAATAAAATGTTGGTGGAAAGCCATATAACGTTTAATTCATCATGCGAACATCATTTTCTACCTATAGTAGGCATTGCTCATGTTGGTTATATTTCATCGGGTAAAGTAATTGGCATTTCAAAAATAAACAGAATTGTTCAGTATTATGGAAAACGCCCTCAAGTTCAAGAACGTATGACGATGCAGATTTTTAATGAATTAAAAAAAGCGTTAGATACCGAAGATGTTATTGTTGTGGTTCAAGCAGAGCATTTATGCGTTTCTTCTCGTGGTGTTCAAGATAAAACTAGTTTTACTACTACTATTGAATATGGAGGAAAGTTTACAGATGTTATATTGCAGAATAGTTTTTTTAAATTGACTGAAAAAGAGAGGTAGTATTTTATGAAAACCACTATTTGTAGAGAAGTTCATTTTAATGCGAGTCATAGAATGCATAATCCAAACTGGAGCGATAAAAAAAATACAGAAGTGTATGGGATTTGTAATAATAGAAATTTTCATGGGCATAATTATAGGTTAATTGTGAAATTAACTGGTGAAGTTGATCCAGAATCGGGTTTTATTATTAATCTTCACGATTTGTCCACCATCATAAAAACAGAAATTGAAGATCGTTTTGATCATAAAAATTTAAATTTAGATTGTCCTGAATTTGAAAACAAAATGGTTTCTACTGAAAATTTTGCTTGGATAATTTATTTTATTCTTAAAGAGAAGTTGTCTGAAAAACTCAAAATAAAAGTTATTCTTTATGAAACGGATAGAAATTTTGTTGAGGTAGAAGAGCAGTTAAAATAAGCGCAACTATGTTGCTTTTAAATAAATTTTTTTTACATTTGCATGATAAAAAAAACGTAAGTTAATACATGAAAAAATTACCCGTAACAGTTTTATCAGGATTTCTTGGTGCCGGAAAAACCACATTGCTTAATCATATCTTGCATAACAAAGAGGGCTTAAAAGTAGCCGTTATTGTTAATGATATGAGTGAAGTAAATGTTGATGCTCGTTTAGTAAAAGATGAAATGACACTATCACGTACAGAAGAGAAGCTTGTTGAAATGAGTAATGGTTGTATTTGTTGCACATTGCGTGAAGACTTAATGCTAGAAGTAGAAAAATTAGCAAAAGAAAATCGTTTTGACTATTTATTGATTGAAAGTACTGGAATTTCTGAACCTATACCTGTAGCACAAACTTTTACATTTGTAAATGAAGAAGAAAATATAGATTTATCTCGTTTTAGTTATATTGATACAATGGTTACTGTTGTAGATGCTTTCAATTTTTTTAAAGATTTTGGAAGTGCAGAAACGCTAAAAGACAGAAAGGCATCTGATATTGAAAACGATGACAGAACTATTGTAAATTTATTAGTAGATCAAATAGAGTTTGCCAATGTTATATTGTTAAATAAAACTGATTTGGTTACCAAAAATCAATTAGATTTATTAGAAGCATCCATAAAGAAACTTAATCCAATTGCTCGTTTAATTCATGCGGAACACAGTAAAGTTGCTTTAAAAGAAATTATCAATACCGGATTATTCAATTATGAAGAAGCCGAAGCTTCGGCAGGATGGATTCAAGAATTAGAAGGAATTCATACACCAGAAACCGAAGAGTATGGGATCAATTCTTTTGTATATAGAAATGCTAAACCTTTTCATCCCTACAGATTTTGGGATTTTTTAAATGCTAATTTTCCAGCTACAGTTATAAGAAGTAAAGGTTTGTTTTGGATTGCTTCAAGACCAGATCAAGCATTCAATTGGAGTCAAGCAGGTGGTTCTTTAAAAGCTGATGGTGCCGGAATTTGGTGGGCTAGTATGCCGTTTTCTGAAAGGATGAAACATAGTAATTTTGCCGAAAATCAATCTATTATTGAAGAAAGATGGTCGCTTAATTTTGGTGATCGTCTAAATGAAATTGTTTTTATTGGTATCCAAATGGATGAAAAAATAATTAAAGAGCAACTCGATAGTTGTATTTGTAATGAAAGTGAATGTGAAGATTTTAAAAATGGCACATTTTCTAAAGCAGATCCTTTTCCAGTGCCAAGACAATATTTTAATAATTAATATTTGAGTTTTTTTCAAGTCTTTTGTAGGGAGATGTTTTTTGGTTAAAATAGATAGTAATCCCTACAAAAGCATGAAAAAATTTAACAAAATATTTGAATAGCATTTTATTAACTTGCACAATAATTTTTGGTTATGCTTCAAACAAAAAACATCACTTTTTTCTACAATAAAGAAACGCAATTTACCTTTCCAGAGTTGAAATGTAATGCTTCTGACACACTTTTAATTACAGGAAATTCAGGAAAAGGAAAAACGACTTTACTGCATCTTTTGGCAGGTTTGTTACGACCAAAAAACGGCGAGATTTCAATTGAAAATATTGATATTAGTTTGCTTTCAGAGAAAAAATTAGATCAATTTAGAGGAAAAAACATTGGTTTGATTTTACAACAATCACATTTTATAGCATCAATGACCGTTTTGGAAAATATTGTTTTAGCTTCTTGGCTAGCAACAGGTAAACAAGCAGTCCAAAAAGCTGAAAAGTTGTTATCTGAATTGGATTTAGATAATCAAAAGCACAAATTACCTTCTCAATTGAGTATTGGACAGCAACAAAGAGTTTCTATTGCACGAGCTTTAATAAACGAACCAAAATTACTTTTGGCAGACGAACCAACATCAAGTTTAGATGATGAAAATGCTTTCAAAGTAGCCGATTTATTAGAGAAATTATCCAAAGAATACAATGCAGCTTTGGTAATTGTAACACACGATTCTCGATTAAAAAATAAATTTTCTAACCAAATAAATCTCAACTAACATGATAGCAAAACTAGCTTGGAGAAACATTTGGTTCAAACCATTAAACACACTTTTGAGTATTATTTTATTGTCATCAAGTGTGGCGATAATTACGGTTTTAATTTTATTACAAAAACAATTTGAAGAGAAATTTTCGAGTAATATTGACGGTGTAGATTTGGTTCTTGGCGCACAAGGAAGTCCAATGCAATTGATACTTTCATCGGTCTATCATATCGATAATCCAACCGGAAATATTAGTTATGATTCGGCTAAAGTATGGATGAATCATCCGTTTATTGAAAAAGCAATTCCGTTAGCATTTGGTGATAATTACCGCGGATTTAAAATCGTTGGAACTAATTCAGATTACCTAGATAAGTATAAAGCCAAAATTGCAAAAGGGAAACTATTTGATAAAAATTTTGAAGTTGTTGTAGGAAGTGAAGTGGCTCAAAAATTAAGATTAAAAATTGGCGATACGTTTTACGGAACTCATGGCGATGCAGAAGAAGGCGAGGTTCACGAACATATTGATTATATAATTACAGGAATTGCCGCTCCAACAGGAAGCGTGATTGATAATTTAATTCTATCTAATATTCCTAGCGTGTGGCAAATGCACGGAAATCATGAAGATGAAAATCCGGCTCACGGTGAAGAAGGACACGTTCATGAAGAAGACGAACACGTTCATACCGAAGCTTGTAATCACGACCACGAGCATCATGAAACTGACATGACTTTGAACGAACCCAACATGGAAATCACAGCCGTTTTATTGAAATTCAGAAATAAAATGGGAATTGTAATGTGGCCAAGAATTATTGCTCAAAACACTAAAATGCAAGCAGCATCGCCAGCAATTGAAGTAAATAGAATTTTTAGTTTGTTCGGAATTGGATTAAAAGCTTTAGAATATTTGGCTTATGCCATTATGTTGATTTCTGGAATATCTATTTTTATTGCGCTTTACAATCGATTGAAAGAACGAAAATATGAATTTGCTTTAATGCGAATCAATGGCGCAAGTAGAGTACAACTTTTATCTTTAATTCTGATAGAAAGTCTTATTTTATGCTTCGTTGGATTTTTATTTGGAACAATTTTTGGTAGGTTTGCATTAGGATTTATTTCTAATTCTGCCGAAGACGATTTTAAAATGGCATTCAATCCAATGGAAATCGTTTGGGAAAAAGAATCCATTTTATTAATTGCAACATTAGTACTAGGAATCATCGCTGCGTTAATTCCGGCAATAAAAGCATATCAATTAAATATATCAAAAACATTAGCAAATGCATAACAAGTTTAAATTAGTCATCGTTTTATTTTCAGCTTTATTATTTTTCAGTTTTTCTGATAAAGAAAAGTCTATTTTGGATGCAACACCAATTTCAAAAGTTGTTGCTGGAGATACCATCACTTGGAAGTTATTAGGAGAAATCAAATTCAATACGAAGAAACATCCTAAATATGGCGAGGTTCAGTTTCCGGTTGTCAATGACAAAGTAAAATTGAGAGGAAAAAAGAAAGTGTATATTTCCGGATTCATTGTTCCTATCGACAATAAAAGTTATGCTTTGAGTAAAAACGTATTTGCATCTTGCTTTTTCTGCGGAAAATCAGGTCCAGAATCTATCGTTGGTTTGCACTTTAAAAACGGAACACCAAAACTAAAAACCGATCAATATGTAACCATTGAAGGAACTTTTAGATACAATGAAAACGACGTTGACGATTGGATTTATAACTTGGATAATGCCGTAATTGTAAAAGGAGATTAAATGTTTCAAGATAAAATCACCGATGTTTTTTTCGATTTAGATCATACGCTGTGGGATTTTGATAAAAATTCGGAATTGGCTTTTGATAAAATTTTTAAAGAACAATATCCAAAAATTGAAACCAAATCTTTCGTTGAAGTTTATGCGCCAATCAATCAGGCGTGTTGGAAGTTGTATCAATTTGACAAAATCACACACGAAGAATTACGTTATAAACGATTGAAAGATTCATTCGATAGTTTAAATTATTCAATTTCTGATGCTGAAATAGATCAGATGTCGAAAGATTATATTGCTTATTTGCCAGAAAATAATATTTTGTTTGATGGCGCAAAAGAAGTTTTAGAGTATCTAAAGTCCAAATACAAACTTCACGTAATTACCAATGGTTTTGCCGAAGTGCAGTATAAAAAAATCAATAATTCTGGTATTTCAGATTATTTTGCGACCATTACCAACTCAGAAATGGCCGGTGTAAAAAAGCCAAATCCCAAAATTTATCAGCATGCTTTAGATTTGGCGAAAGCCCAAAAGCATAACGCAATAATGATAGGCGATTGCATCGATGCCGATGTAAAAGGAGCATTAGATTTTGGAATTTCTGCCATTTTTTTCAATCCAGACAAAAAAGAAGTACCTTTAGCCGTAACATCAGTTGCTCATTTATCTGAGCTTAAAAATTTATTATAGATGAAAAAAATACTTTCAATTATTGCGCTTTTAGTTCTTACTTCTAATGTAGTTGCACAAGATTTAAACAACTATAAATATGCTTTAGTTCCATCAAAGTTCAGTTTTTCGCGAGAAAAAGATGAGTACCGATTGAATACTTTGAGCAAAATGTTCATGCAAAAATATGGATTTGAAAGTTATTTAGATTCTGAAATTCTACCATCTGATTTTGCTTCTGATAATTGCAACAAAGTTTATGTTGATGTTGTTGAAGATAATTCGATGATGATTACTAAAGTAAAAGTTGTTTTAAAAGATTGTTATAATCAAGTTTTGTTTACTTCTGATGAAGGAAAAAGTAAACTAAAAGATTATACGGCTGCCTATAATCAAGCTTTACGTGAAGCTTTTGCTTCATTTGAAAAACTAAATCATCAATACAACGGAAATGGTGTTACCCCAAAAAAAGAACCACAAGTTGAGACAAAAGTAGAAGTAAAAGTCACGAATTCAGTTACTTCAAATGTGGAAACTACTTTGTTTGCACAACCAATCAATAACGGATTTCAAATAATAAATGCCGAACCCAAAGTGCTTTATAAAATCTACAAAACTTCAACAAAAGATTTTTTTATCGCCACAAAAGGAACAACTCAAGGCGTTTTCTTTTCAAGAAACAACGAATGGTTTTTCGAGTACTATCAAAACGATAAATTAGTTTCAGAAAAAGTAGAAGTGAAGTTTTAAACTAATCACTATTCACTAATCACTAATAACCATACTTATCCTTCCAGCGATTTTTTAAAAATTCTCTCGTTCCATTTTCTCTAGAATTACTTCCTGGATCGTAGAATTTCGTTTCCCTAATTGCATCTGGTAGATATTCTTGCTCGCTAAAATTATTTGCGTAATTATGAGAATACTGATATTCATCGCCGTAACCTAATTCCTTCATCAATTTAGTTGGCGCATTTCGCAAATGAATTGGAACCGGTAAATCTCCAGTTTGTTTTACAACGGCTTGTGCTTCGCCAATTGCCATATAACTCGCATTACTTTTCGGAGAAGTTGCTAAATAAACCGCACATTGACTTAAGATAATTCTACTTTCAGGATAACCAATTGTAGAAACGGCCTGAAAAGTATTGTTTGCCATAATAAAAGCCGTCGGATTTGCATTTCCAATGTCTTCGCTTGATAAAATTAACATTCTTCTTGCAATAAATTTTACATCTTCGCCACCTTCAATCATTCTTGCCAACCAATAAACGGCTCCATTTGGATCACTTCCGCGAATAGATTTTATAAAAGCCGAGACAATATCATAATGTTGCTCGCCAGTTTTGTCATACAATACTGTATTTTGTTGCGCCAATTCCAAAACTTTTTCATTTGTGATCAAAATTTGACCTTCAGGGCTTGCGTTTACAACAAGTTCAAAAATATTTAATAGTTTGCGTCCATCGCCACCAGAAAGTCGCAATAAAGCCTCCGATTCTTTGATTTTTATTTTTTTAGACGAAATTATAGTATCCAATTTCATTGCTCGTTCCAAAAGTGCCAGCAAATCTTCCTTAGAAAACGGATTCAAAACATAAACCTGACAACGTGACAATAACGCCGGAATAACCTCAAAACTCGGATTTTCGGTCGTCGCTCCAATCAATGTAACCCAACCTTTTTCCACAGCTGCCAAAAGCGAATCTTGCTGCGATTTACTAAAACGATGAATCTCATCAATAAACAAAATCGGATTTTTAGCCGTGAACAATCCGCCACTTTGTTTCGCCTTTTCAATCACATCGCGAATGTCTTTCACGCCACTATTTATCGCACTCAATTCATAAAACGGACGATTACTTTGCTTAGCAATAATCTGCGCCAATGTCGTTTTTCCGGTTCCGGGTGAACCCCAAAAAATCATCGACGGAATCACGCCACGAGCAATCTGTTGCGTCAGCGAACCGCTCGGTCCAACCAAGTGCAACTGACTAATATAATCTTCTAATTTCTGCGGACGAATGCGTTCGGCTAAAGGTGCTTCCATGCTGTAAAATTACGTATTTAATTTTTTTGGAGCGAATGGTTCGGTCATTTTTTGCAATCCGTTTTCCTGCTTTCCGTTCCAATCTTTTATCAATTGCCT
>NZ_DQDX01000194.1:37940-38144 GCF_003525665.1 Flavobacterium sp. | reverse complement strand
AAATCCACCAATTGGTGGATTTTATAATTATCTAAGTTTACTTAATTTTTTTTGAGTCTCTTGAATGTCTTCTTCAATCTCTCTAATTTTTAATTGTTGTTTTGTAATTTTTAAGTTAGCTTTTTCAAATTCTACTGGAGTAAGTTTTCCTTTAGTGCGGTCTTTGTCAAATTTACCTTGCAGCTTTTGTAGTTCTTTTTGTTC
>NZ_DQDX01000194.1:29039-37857 GCF_003525665.1 Flavobacterium sp. | reverse complement strand
TTTTTTGTGCTTTAGAAAGTTTACTTTCATTTTTAGCAAGTGCTTTCTCTGCCGATGCTAGTTTCTTTTGTTCTTTTTCAAATTTCTTTTGTTCTTTTTCTACTTGACGTTGTTCTTTTTTTAATTTGTCTTCGGCTCTTTTTTTGTCTTTTGCAATTTTTTCTTGCTCTTTTAAAGCTTTCTTGTCGTTTTTTAACTGTTCTTCAAGTTGCTTTTTTTCGTCTAGCCTTTGTTTTTCTAAATCAACAGATTTAACCAGAACAGTATCGACAGCTGTAATTGTAGTTGTTGTTTGAACCGGTGTTTCTTGTGCGTAAAAGTTTTGAAAACCTACAAGAAATAGGGCAGATAATACTAATTTAATTTTCATAATGTTCTTATTAATTTTAATGATTTTGATTTATATTTTTACTACTTTGCAAATATCATTCCGAAAATGGAACGCTACTATAAATAAAGTTATGAAAAAATATCCTAAAAACCTACTACTTTTTGTTCTATTTGTACTAGTTCACTTGAATTACTCTTGTAAAAGATACGATGATTTGCAAGATTTGGATGTAAATTCGAAAGATACAATTTCTCAAAAAGATGCTGAAACTATTGATGATAAAGGTTTTAATTATTTTCCATCTTCTACAGAAAACGAGATTATAGCTCACAATAATTACACTTTATCTTATATTGAAAAATATGAACAAGCCGAATGGGTTGCGTATGAATTAAAGAAAAGTGAATTAAATTACAGCAACAATAATTTTGAGAGACCTTTTTTTATTGAGGATCCAAAGGTAGAAAGTGGTTCTGCCGATTGGAGAAACTATAAAAGATCGGGTTATGATAAAGGACATCTTTGTCCGGCTGGCGATAGAAAATTTTCAAAAAAAGCCTTTGATGAAACGTTTTATACTTCGAATATTTCGCCTCAAAGACATGATTTTAATGAAGGTGTTTGGAATAGATTGGAACAGAAAGTTAGATATTGGGCAGGAAAATATAATGGTATTTACGTTGTTACAGGTGGCGTTTTTACAGATAATATGAAAACCATTGGTAAGGAAGATGTTGCTGTGCCAAATTATTTTTATAAAGTTTTGTTGGACACTTCTCGCAATGAACTCAAGATGATTGCTTTTTTGGTTCCGCATGAAGATAGCGATTTACCTTTGTATGAATTTGTTGTTTCTGTTGATGAATTGGAAAAAAGGACTGGCATTGATTTTTTTCCGAAGCTTGATGATGGTATTGAAAACCGATTGGAACAAAACGCCAATTATAAATCATGGAGTTTTTAGCCCAGACTGAAATGGAAAGCAATTTTAAAGAAACGACCAATTTTTGTTAAAGAAAAAAAGCGACCAAAGAAGCTCTTTTTTCTTTTTACAAAAATGGTTGGAGCTTTGAAATTCTTGAAATGTAGTGCTGGATTGGCTTCTAATAAAAATTAAATTACCATTCATTTACTTTATTAGCATCCATTTTTAGGAAGATAAATAGTAAGATTGTGAAACCCCAAAGTCCAGAACCACCATAAGAAAAGAATGGTAACGGAACTCCGATAGTAGGGAAAATACCTACAACCATTGCGATGTTTACAAAGAAGTGGATGAATAAAATTCCGGCGACGCAATAGCCGTAGACTCGACTGAATTTGGTTTTTTGCCTTTCTGCTAGGTAGACGATTCTTAGAATTAGTCCAACAAATAATCCTATTACAATTACACATCCTAGAAATCCCCATTCTTCTCCAACTGTTGTGAAGATATAATCGGTGTGTTGTTCTGGTACGAATCCGCCTTTGGTTTGTGTGCCTTCTAGGTAACCTTTGCCAAATAATCCGCCAGATCCAATCGCAATTTCTGATTGATTGGTATTGTATCCAACGCCTTTCATATCTACTTCTTTACCCAGAAGAATATTGAAACGGTCGCGGTGGTGTTGCTTGAAAACATTGTCGAAAACATAACTTACAGAGAATGAAAAGGCAGAAACCATGACTAATAAAATGGCACTTGCAATGATGTTTCTATCGACTAATCGGCTTCGGAAATAATTTATGGTCAATACTACAACTGCTATTCCAATCACAATAAACGGATTGTTGGTGGCGAGTGTGAGTACGAACAAAAGGATTGCGATAAAACCGGTTAGCAAATACCAACCTGGCATTCCTTCTCTAAAAAGAACGATGAAAAACACACTATAAATTAACGCACTTCCAGGATCAGGTTGCGGTAAGATTAGCATTACCGGTAAAAATAGTATGATTAATACCTGAATTTGGCGGTTTACTTCTTTAAGATTGATTTGAACATCGCTCAAATATTTGGCTAACGCCAGTGATGTTGCGGCTTTGGCAAATTCTGAAGGTTGTAATGTAAAACTTCCAATGGCATACCAACAACGCTGACCTGCAATGGTTTTACCAAAAGCAAATAATCCGATTAAGGATAAAATGGAGATGGCAAATATTACAATGGAGAATTTTTCGTAGAACTTGGCTTCGACAAATAAAACAATAAAAATCAATGGAATGGTAAACAAGATGAACAGCATTTGCTTACCATAAATTTGGGTGAAATCAAATATTGAAACATCGTCACCAATAGAAGAAAGTGATGAGGAATAAATATTTAGCCAACCCATTATCACTAAAACAGCGAAGATAATGATGCTTATCCAATCAATATTTTGTGAAATACCTTGATTTTTCATTTTAATTGGTTTTAGTGCTATCGTTTTTTATGGTCGCTTTTTTTTGTTTTGCTATAGAGTCGATTCGTTTTTTGGCAAAATCAACACTATCTCTTTTTCTAAAAATACTATCTTGTTGTCTTTGCGGAAGTAATTTATCGTATTGTGATTTTAAACTTCCTGTTAACATTCTCTTCTCAAAATCGATTCGTGATATTTTCTTGTTCAGATATTTTTCAATCATTAATGTAGTGATTGGTCCAGCCCAACGTGCACCCCAATATCCATTTTCTACAAATACTGCAATAGCGATTTTAGGATTGTCTTTAGGTGCAAATGCCACAAAAATAGAGTGATCTTGAAGCTTAACTCTTTTGCCATTTATTTTAGCAAAGTTTTCGGCAGTACCAGTTTTTCCGCATATTTCTATTCCAACGGCACCAAGTCCGGAAGCAGTTCCATGATTATATACGTCGAACATTCCACTTACAATTGGATCAAAATATTTTCTGTCGATTGTTGTGTTGTGTTTTGTTGTAAATCGTTTGTCAATTTTTGTTCCCTCAATCTTTTTGATAATATGAGGTGTAAAATAATGTCCACGATTGGCTATTGTTGCCATAAAATTAGCCAACTGAATAGGCGTCATTAAAACTTCACCTTGACCAATTGCGTTTGAAACGATTGTTTTTCCGTCCCATTTCCAACCAGCGTAGGTTTTATTATATAATTTTGAATTAGGAATTTTTCCTTTTCTACCAGTAGGTAAATCGTATCCCATGAAATCACCTAATCCAAATGATTTTAAGTGTTTTGCCCAAAGATCTACAGCATAGCCATGATCTTGGTATTTGTTTATCAATTTAATATAGGCACTAGAAAAATAAGTATTACATGATTGATAAATAGCTCGGTGCAATTGAACTCGTCCACCAGAACAGTGGCATCTCATAAAACGACCGCGCGCATAACTAAATCCGTGACGGCAATTAAATCCGATACTATCATTAATAACTCCTTCTTGTAATGCGATTAATCCAGTTAAAATTTTAAATGGTGAGCCCGGAGGATATTCTGCTAGCAAACCTCTATCATATAATGGTTTAGCGATTGAATCTTTGTATAGTTTTGTGTAATTTGCTGATCTTTGACGACCAACTAAAATTGATGGATCATAAGATGGAGCAGTTACGAGTGCAAGGATTTCACCTGTACTTGGTTCGATAGCTACAATTCCGCCACGTTTATTAATCATTAATTCTTCACCGTATTTTTGCAATTCGGCATCAATGGTTAATGTTACGTCTTGTCCTTGTTTAGAAATAGTATCGTATTTTCCACTTTTATAGGATCCAATTTCTCTATTAAATTTATCTCTAAGAACATATTTTACACCTTTTTGTCCGCGTAAAATGTCTTCATAACTTTCTTCAACGCCTTGCTTTCCAATTAAATCGCCACCTTTGTAGTAGGGATTTTTTTCAATCATTTTTTCGTTTACTTGAGTGATAAATCCAAAAACATTGGCACCATAATCTACTTGATAATCACGAAGTGAACGCTTTTGAATATAAAATCCTTGAAAACGACGTAATTTTTCTTGAAAACCAGCATATTCTAATTTATTGAGTTGAGGCAGAAATACAGATGGTAATCTTGGGCTGTAAACTTTTGCTTTTTCAATTTTTTTAATAAAATCTTCTTTGGTAATATTTAAAAGAGTGCAAAATTGAACTGTATCTAAATTTTTTATATCACGAGGAATCACCATGATATCATAAGATGGTTGATTGGCAACAAGAAGTTTTCCGGTTCTGTCGTAAATATAACCACGTTCTGGATAGGTGTAGTTTATCTTTATTGCATTATTATCAGACTGCAATTTGAAAGAATCATCAATTACTTGTAAATAAAAAAGACGTATCAATAACAACGATGCTGTTATGATAACCAATGCCGGAAGAAGAATCTTTCTCATCGCTTGTTGTTGGGCTTAATTAAATAAATAATTAAAATGCTTATGATAATTGTGAATACAGTACTGACAAGTGTACGTAAAATAATGCTCCAAAAATATTCGAAAGTAAATATTTCAAGTATAAATAAAATAATGTGATGTAAAACTACTGATAGAAAAATGAATGAAAATCGTTCTGGTGTTAAAACATCATTTAGTCTAACGGTTTGATATTCATAACTTAATCCGAAAGAAAACTTAAAAATTGATGGTCTAAAGAAAGCAAGTGTTAAACAGGAAGCAGCGTGAACTCCGCCAGAATTCATAAATAAATCCATTGTTAATCCCAACAAAAAACTAGCTACTAATAAACCCGATTTATTTCCGTTTACTGGATACAGAATTATAAAAAGAATGTAAGGAAACGGATTTATATATCCCAAAAAATTGATGTTGTTGAAGATAGTAACTTGCGCTGCTAACAACAAAATAAATCGGGCAATATTGTATAATATGGCACTATTCATCTTTTTTAGTCAGTTTTTCTAGTTCAACAATTTCTGGAGTGTCTTTATTTTTTACAACATACACGTAGCCTAAACTAGTCATGTCGTTAAATAATTTAATGTCTAATGTGTAATAATTCGTTTCGTTGTCGATATAAACTTTATGGATTGTTCCAATATTTATATTTTCTGGAAATATTGTTGATTGTCCACCAGTTACAATAGTATCGCCTTTTCTCGCCGATGATAATCTTGGTACATCAACCAATTGTACAAAACCAGTATTTTTTCCGTTCCAAGTTAAAGAACCGATATGATTTGATTTTTTAATCTTGGCATTTATCGGAGACTTTACGTTTAGAATACTTAAAACCGTTGAGTAATTTGTAGAAGTATTTTCGATAACACCCACAATTCCTAAACTATTAATTACACCCATGTCTTGTTTAATACCTTCTTTTGCACCTCGATTTAAAGTAAGATAATTTTCGTGCACATTATAAGAATTCTTAATCACTTTTGCAGTAATCAAACTCACTTTGCTATTTCCTGCAATGGTATCAAATTGAATTT
This sequence comes from Flavobacterium sp., assembly GCF_003525665.1. GTDB lineage: Bacteria > Bacteroidota > Bacteroidia > Flavobacteriales > Flavobacteriaceae > Flavobacterium. The sequence continues at coordinate 32,127 of NZ_DQDX01000194.1, read as the reverse complement.
TAGTAGAATCTTTTACATTGAAAATGATACTTTTTAGACGCGCATTTTCTTTGGCCAATTCGTCATTTTGAATTTTCAAATTAAAATATTCTTCAACATTATTCATCTTTTCGTAAACGCCACCAGATAAAAAATTGGCCGAACTAATAACTTTACTTTTATGAAATGAATGTGATTGAATTGTGAGCGAAAGCGCTATACCCATAAGCAGCAAAAACAGCATACGATAGCTGTTTTTAAATATAAAATTAAATATTTGCTGCATCTCTGTAAAAGTTATAAAACTTCAAATTCCAAATTCCAAAAGGTAGTAAAATACGATTTTTGGAATTTGAGATTTAAATTTTGGAATTTATTTAATTAATATGCTTCTAAACTTTGGTATGTTTTTCAACGCCATTCCAGTTCCTCTAACAACTGCTTTCAAAGGATCTTCAGCTATGTAAACTGGTAAATCTGTTTTTAATGAAATACGTTTGTCCAATCCGCGAAGCATTGATCCACCACCAGCTAAATAAATACCAGTGTTGTATATATCGGCTGCTAATTCTGGAGGAGTTTGAGATAATGTTTCCATTACCGCATCTTCAATTCGTTGAATAGATTTGTCTAATGCTTTTGCAATTTCTCTGAAAGAAACTTCTACTTGTTTTGGTTTACCAGTAAGTAAATCTCTACCTTGAACCGACATGTCGTCTGGTGGAGTTTCTAGTTGGTCGGTTGCTGAACCTACTTGAATTTTAATTTTTTCTGCTGTAGTTTCTCCCACAAATAAATTGTGTTGCGTTCTCATATAATAGATGATGTCGTTTGTAAAAACGTCACCAGCAATTTTAACTGATTTGTCGCAAACAATTCCGCCAAGAGCGATAACTGCAATTTCTGTTGTTCCACCACCAATATCAACAATCATGTTTCCTTTTGGTTGCATAATGTCAATTCCAATACCAATTGCTGCTGCCATTGGTTCGTGAATTAAGTATACTTCTTTTCCGTTTACACGTTCGCAACTTTCTTTTACAGCACGCATTTCTACCTCTGTAATTCCAGACGGAATACAAACTACCATGCGTAACGCTGGAGTAAACATTTTTTTCTTTAAAGCAGGAATGCTTTTTATAAACATGCTAATCATCTTTTCAGACGCATCAAAATCGGCAATTACACCATCTTTTAATGGTCGTATGGTTTTAATGTTTTCATGTGTTTTACCTTGCATCATGCTGGCTTCTTTTCCAACTGCGATGATTTTTCCGGTAACTCTATCTCTTGCAACAATAGAAGGACTATCAATTACAACTTTGTCGTTGTGAATGATTAGTGTATTAGCTGTACCAAGGTCAATTGCTATATCCTCGGTCATGAAATCAAAAAATCCCATACTTAATAAAAGGGTTTTAGTTTGTTATATAAATATTTAGCGTACAAAAATAATAAAATTAATGTTTAAAATGACGCGTTCCTGTAAATACCATTGCGACATTATTTTCGTTACAATAATTGATACTCAACTCGTCTTTAATAGAACCTCCAGGTTGAATAACGGCTGTGATTCCTGCATTTTTTGCAATCTCAACACAATCAGGAAATGGGAAAAAAGCATCACTTGCCATTACCGCTCCGTTTAAATCAAAATTAAATGAATTGGCTTTTTCAATAGCTTGTTTTAATGCATCAACTCGAGAGGTTTGTCCTGTTCCAGCGGCGATTAATTGGCCATTTTTTGCTAAGACGATTGTATTCGATTTGGTGTTTTTACAAATTTTAGATGCAAAAATCAAGTCGTCAATTTCTTGACTTGTTGGTTCTTTAGTAGTAACGTTTTTTAGACCTTCTTTATTGTCTGTAATAGTGTTTCTATCTTGAACTAATATTCCGTTAAGGCAAGTTCGTACTTGTCTTTCAGGTAAAGGTACATCATTTATTACTAATATGATTCGGTTTTTCTTTTCTTGTAAAATGGCTACTGCTTCGTCATCATAACTTGGAGCAATTACTACTTCACAAAAAAGAGAGTTTATTTCATTTGCTGTAGCAACATCAATGTTTCCGTTAGCAATTAAAACACCACCAAATGCAGATGTTGGATCGCCAGCCAAAGCATCAAGATAAGCTTCTTTCATTGAAGTTCTTGTTGCAATTCCGCAGGCATTGTTGTGTTTTAATATGGCAAATGTTGGTGCATCATTTTTAAATTCTAAAATCAAATTTACTGCTGCATCAACATCAAGTAAATTATTGTATGATAATTCTTTACCATGAAGTTTTGTGAAAATTGCGTCAAATTCGCCAAAGAAAAATCCTTTTTGATGTGGATTTTCACCGTAACGAAGTACTTGACATTCATCAACACTTATTTTTAAAACAGTTTCATCAGTATTAAAATAATTGAAAATAGCGCTATCGTAATTCGATGAAGTATGAAAAGCTTTTGTTGCCAATAATTTTCTTTGTTCCAATGTTGTAGCTCCGTTTCCAGCAGTAATCATGTCTAAAAACAAACTGTATTCGGCTACCGATGGCACAATTACAGTATCTTTAAAATTCTTTGCTGCTGCTCTAATTAACGAAATACCACCAATATCAATTTTCTCGATAATATCGGCTTCACTTGCGCCACTTGCAACCGTTTTCTCAAACGGATATAAATCAACAATTACTAAATCAATTTGTGGAATATCAAATTCCTCCATTTGAGCAACATCCGATGCATTTTCTTGACGGTTTAAAATTCCGCCAAATATTTTTGGGTGTAAAGTTTTTACTCGTCCACCAAGAATTTCTGGAAATGAAGTAACGTCTTCAACTGGAACAACAGGAATGCCTAGATTTTTAATAAATTCTTCGGTTCCGCCAGTAGAATAAAAAGTTACGTTTTGCTCGTGTAGTTTGCGAACAATTGGCTCTAATCCATCTTTAGAAAAGACAGAGATTAACGCCGATTTAATAGTTTTTGTTGTGCTCATTGTGTTGTGTTATTAAGCACGCAAAAGTAGTTTTTTAAATCGGAATTTATTTGAAATTTTTTGAAGAATTTAGTGTGGTTTTTTTATTTTTTTTTTTTTTAGGTGTATTTTTTTTTTTTTTT
>NZ_DQDX01000194.1:19921-29002 GCF_003525665.1 Flavobacterium sp. | reverse complement strand
GGGTTAAGTTTATTATTCAAAATCAGTGATATTCATTTTATTTTGTTACTTTCGAAAAGTATTATTTTTAAATTTGATAAAAATGAAAGTAGCAACATTAAAATCTCTGGTATTTTTATTCTTATTTGCATTTTTAACTTCTTGTAGCGATGACAATGATCCAAAACAATTTTCATTAGACCAACCAAGTGCTATTGCTGCAGAAGATTATGCCGTTTATACAGCAGTTATTAGTTCTAAAGGTTCAGGTACTTTTTTACTTAAACAAAAAACTGCTTTTGGAATGTCATTTATGGAACCGGATAATAATTATGTTCTTACTTCATTATCTGAAGGAAATCCGGGATTTGAACCAGAAATGGTGACTACTTTAATTGATAATAATATAAATCCTTTGTTTTTAGATTACGCGTTTCCAATTTCTTCAATACAAGTAATTTTAGTCTCAGAAGCTGAACTGAATTATATTTTCAACACTGATTCTGACAATGATTGGATGCAATTTTATAATACTTTTCCAAACGCAAATGGCTTTAATCAATTTTCTGCGGTTGCATACAATGCTGATAAAACGAAAGCATTATTAGAAACAGGTAATGTATGTGGTTCTCTTTGTGGTCTTGGAACATTATTTTATTTAGAAAAAGAAAATGGTGTATGGATTATCAAGAAAACAGTTGACACTTGGATTTCCTAACTTATATTAAAACATTACTAATAAGAAGTAAATTCGTTCAAAGTAATATGAAATAACAAATAGTTTTTAATTTCTGTAACAATTTCAAAGTTTTATTTACTAATATCTTAAATTTGACCATAGAAAATAAATCAACAACATGCTTGTCTATTTCCGATTATTAAAAGAAAGTTTCGGTTTTGCAATGAACGCTTTGCGAAACAATAAATTAAGAACATTACTTTCGTTACTTGGTGTGACAATTGGTATATTTTCTATCATTGCCGTTTTGGCTGCTGTCGATTCTTTAGACAGAAAAATAAAATCAGACATTAGCGGATTAGACAATAAATCTATCTTTTTATTCAAATACTGTTTTGGCCCAAGTGATGTTCCTGATTGGAAAATAGATCAATTTCCCGATGTTAATTTTGATGAATACAATTACATAAAAAACAATGTCGATGGAGTAGAAGCTGTTTGTTATCAGTTTTTTACCAATAGAGAAAATGTAAAACACGACGATAAAGTAGCTAGTTCGGTAAGTATAAAACCATGTACATATGAATTCATTGAAATAGAAAAATTAGATTTTGCAGAAGGTAGATTTTTCAATGAACAAGAATCTAATTCTGGAAAAAACTGTGTTATTCTTGGTAGTGAAATAGCCGATGTTTTATTCGAAAATCAAAATCCTATTGATAAAGAAGTCCGACTTTACGGTCAGAAATTTATTGTTATTGGTGTTCTAAAAAAAGTAGGTGAGCGTATGATTAACTTTGGTTCCAATCCAGATAATACGGTTTACGTTCCTATCAATAAAGTAAGATCAATGTTTGGTGACAACAATGATCAATTTACACCAATTATTATCATTAGACCACAAGAAAATGTAGAATTGGAAGATATTAAAGGCGAATTGACTCAAAAATTAAGAATTAAAAGAGGATTGAAAGCTGGAGAAATCGACAACTTTTTCGTGAATGTCTTAAAAGGTGCTACCGATCAAATTGATGCAATTATTACTCAAATGAATATTATGGGTTGGGTTATTGCCGGATTTTCACTTCTAGTTGGAGGTTTTGGTATAGCCAATATTATGTTTGTTTCTGTAAAAGAACGAACGAATTTAATTGGAATTCAAAAATCGCTTGGAGCAAAAAATAGATTTATTCTTTTTCAGTTCTTATTTGAAGCAGTAATTCTTTGCGTAATTGGCGGATTTATAGGATTGTTATTGGTTTGGTTAATTTCCATAGTCTTAACTAGCGCTTTAGATTTTGAATTTGTCCTCGGAATTGGAAACGTAGTTTTAGGAACTTCTCTAGCCATAATCATCGGATTAATTGCTGGGATTTTACCTGCAATTTCAGCTTCAAAATTAGATCCTGTTGAGGCAATTAGAAGCGGAATGTAATTAGATGCTTTTTTCTATCTTTGAAAAAAAATCTAAAGCATTTATAAAATACAATAATCGTTTTTTTTACTAAACTATTTTAATCGCTTTTGTTATTGCTTTTCTCTAGTTTCAACAGTATTTTTGGTTAGAAATAGAGTAGCTAAAGTGGAACTATTAACGCAAAAATGAATAAAACTACTGCCTTTTTACTACTATTTTCATCATTTATTGGATTTTCTCAAACTCAAAAAGATTCAATAAAAACAACAAAGCTTGATGAAGTTATAATATCCAATAAAGTACCTACAAATCTAACTTTATTGCCCAATCAGGTTAAAGTCATCACCGAAAAACAAATTGATTTTCAGAATTTTCAAAGTACCGCAGAAGTATTGTCAAATTCGGGTTCGTTATTTGTTCAAAAGTCACAACAAGGTGGCGGAAGTCCAGTCATTAGAGGATTTGAAGCCAGTAGAGTTTTATTACTTGTGGATGGAGTTAGAATGAATAATTTAATTTTTAGAGCTGGTCATCTTCAAAATGTGATTACTGTTGACGAAAGCATGCTCGATAATGTTGGAATTTTCTATGGTCCAACTTCAACCTTATTCGGAAGTGATGCCTTAGGAGGAACTGTTGCAATGACAACAAAAAAAGCAAAGTTTTTGAATGAAGCAAAAAATAAGTTTTCTGGAAATGTTAATACACGTTATAGTTCTGCAAACGAGGAGAAATCGATTGCTTTTAATATAAATTATGCAGCTGAAAATTTCGCTTCTTTAACCTCACTATCTTTTAATGATTTTGGCGATTTAAAAATGGGTAAACGTAAAAATCATAACGGTGACTTCTTTGGAGAACGACCATTTTATGTTGCAACAATCAATGGTGTTGATCAATTATTGGTTAATGACGATAAATACGTTCAAAAGAATTCTGCTTATAAACAGTATAATTTTTTACAGAAGTTTGCTTACAAAGCGGAATCAGGATTTGAACATGGTTTGAATTTACAGTTTTCAACAACAACAGATATTCCTAGATATGATCGATTAACCGAAACAAATTCTTCAACAGGATTAACTCATGCCGAATGGTATTATGGACCGCAACAACGTATTTTAGGAGTATATTCTGTTGCAAGACAAAAGGCCATTTTAGACAGTGATTTAAAAGTAAATATTGCTTTTCAAAATGCTAAAGAAAGTCGCCACAACAGAAGGTTTGGAAATTATGTATTGCAAAATAGAGAAGAAAGTGTAAACATGTATTCGGTTTCTGTAGATTTAAAAAAGAAGTTTTTAAAAGGCGAATTGTTCTACGGATTTGAATCGTATTATGAAAAATTGAATTCTTCAGCTTATTCGAATAACATAAATACAGGCGTAAGAAGTGCTATAAATACACGTTATCCAAATGGAGACAATACCATGTTTAGAAATGATTTGTATGTTTCTTATGATGAAAAAATTTCAGAAAAAACGCTTTGGAATGTTGGAGCTAGAGTAGGTTATACCACTTTGAAAAGTACAATCGACGACGATACATTTTTTCCGTTACCATTTTCAAATATTTCACAAGGTAATTTTACCTACAGCGGAACGTTAGGAATTATTCATAATACATCAGAAAACTTCGCTATAAAAGCCAATTTATCTAGCGGATTTCGAGTTCCAAATATTGATGATTTGGCTAAAATATTTGAATCGGTGCAAGGAATTATTATTGTTCCAAATGAAAATATTAAACCAGAAAAAACCCTAACTGCCGATTTTGGAATCGTAATTCAATCGAATTCTAAAAAGATTAAATTTGAAAACACCTATTTCTACACCAGATTATACGATGCCATTGTAACCGATGAATTTATTTACAACGGACAAACTGTTATTGATTATGATGAAACATCAAGCCAAGTATTTGCTAATCAAAATAAAGGAAAAGCATTTATCACTGGATTGTCAACAAGTTTTACAGCCGAAATTTTAAGCAATTTAAATTTTAGCGCCAACTTCAATTATAATCTGGGAAGAGTAGTTGAAAACGGAGAACAATCACCATTAGATCATATTTCGCCTTATTTTGGTAAAATTGGTTTTATGTATTCCAAATCTTGGTTGAATCTTGAAGCCTATCTGTTGTACAACGGAAAAAAACCTAGTAAAGATTATTCTACAAGCGGCGAAGACAATCAGCAATATGCGCCAATTGGTGGAATGCCAGCTTGGGAAACGTACAACTTTAAATCAGGTTTTGAAGTTTATAAAGGAGCTACACTATTTGCAGGAATCGAAAATATTTTAGACACGCAATACCGAGTATTCGCATCGGGAATTAATGCGCCAGGAAGAAATTTTTATGGTGGATTAAAATACGCTTTCTAAAAAGTTTTTTCTATAAAATTAAAATCCCGTTAGTGATTTGCTAACGGGATTTCTTATTTATCTAATTTCTTGATTCAAAATCAAATCGATGTACAAATTGATTTTGTTTTTCAACTCTTTTCTATGAGAAATAAAATCTAAGAAACCGTGTTCTAATAAAAATTCTGAAGTTTGAAATCCTTCTGGTAAATCTTTTCCAGTTGTATCACGAACAACTCTTGGTCCGGCAAAACCGATTAATGCACCAGGTTCAGCAATATTAATATCACCAAGCATTGCGTAAGAGGCTGTAGTTCCACCAGTAGTTGGATCGGTACATAATGAAATATACGGAATTTTAGCATCGGCTAACTGTGCCAATTTTGCTGAGGTTTTAGCCAATTGCATTAATGAATAAGCTGCTTCCATCATACGTGCGCCACCCGATTTTGAAATCATTACAAACGGCACTTTGTTTTTTATAGAATAATCAATTCCACGTGCAATTTTTTCTCCAACAACGGCACCCATTGATCCACCAATAAAGGCAAAATCCATACAACAAACTACTAATTCATTTCCCTTAGATTTTCCAACTCCTGTACGAACCGCATCTTTCAATTTGGTTTTGTCCATAACGTCTTTTAATCGTTCAGAGTATTTTTTAGTATCAACAAATCCTAACGGATCTTTAGAAGTCATTTTGGCATCTAATTCCTTGAATTCATTATTGTCGAATAAAATTTCGAAATATTCTTTACTACCAATTCTAACGTGAAAATCATCTTCTGGACTTACCCATAGATTTCTTTCTAACTCATCAGCATCAATGATTTTTCCTGTTGGCGATTTATACCAAAGTCCTTTTGGAACATCTTTTTTATCTTCTGTAGGTGTTTGAATTCCTTTTTCTGTTCTTTTAAACCAAGCCATATTTATAGTATTCAGTTATCAGTGTTCAGTTATCAGTTTAAAACTGTATCTTATAAAGTGTTAACATTATTTAAGTCAGCAAACGCTTGCTCTAATCTTGTGTTGAAAGTAACTTCTCCTTCACGAACCCATTTTCTTGGATCGTAATATTTTTTGTTTGGAGATTCTGCTCCTTCTGGATTTCCAATTTGAGTTTTTAAATAATCAATATGGTTTACCACATAGTCGCGAATTCCTTCTGTGAATGCAAATTGTAAGTCCGTGTCAATATTCATTTTTACAACACCATAAGAAATTCCTTCTCTAATTTCTTCTAATGTAGAACCCGATCCACCGTGGAAAACAAAATCAACTGGATTGTGACCGGTGTTGAATTTATTTTGAACATAATCTTGTGAATTTTTCAAGATTTTTGGAGTTAATTTCACATTTCCTGGTTTGTAAACTCCGTGAACATTTCCAAAAGCTGCTGCAATTGTAAATCTTGGAGAAATTTTAGAAAGTTCTTCATAAGCATAAGCTACTTCCTCAGGTTGTGTGTATAATTTTGAACTATCAACATCAGAATTATCAACACCATCTTCTTCACCACCAGTAATTCCAAGTTCTATTTCTAATGTCATTCCCATTTTACTCATTCGAGCTAAATAAGTTTTACAAATTTCAATATTTTCTTCGATTGGTTCTTCTGATAAGTCAATCATGTGTGATGAAAATAATGGTTTTCCAGTTTCTGCAAAATGTTTTTCAGAAGCATCTAATAAACCATCAATCCAAGGTAATAATTTTTTTGCACAATGGTCAGTATGTAAAATTACAGTTGCACCATAAGCTTCTGCAAGAGTATGAATGTGTTTTGCACCGGCGATTCCACCAGCAATAGCCGATTTTTCTCCAGCGTTAGAAAGTCCTTTTCCAGCATTAAATTGCGCGCCACCATTAGAAAACTGAATGATAACTGGAGCATTTAATTTAGCAGCAGTTTCTAAAACTCCATTGATTGTGCTTGATCCGGTTACGTTTACTGCAGGAAGAGCAAAGCCTTTTTCTTTTGCATACGCAAAAATCGCTTGAACTTCATCTCCTGTTGCAACTCCGGGTTTAATATTGTGTGACATCTTGTAGTTGTGTTTTTTAGTTAATTCCGATTCTTCGGGATACAAAAGTAATAATTTCTAAAATTAGAACGGATAATTTATTCCAATATTTAATACAGAATCAGATAAATTGATTTCTTTAAACCATCTTTGGGTCATGTCTTTCGCCGGATTGTAAGTTTTAAACCCTAAATCACCACGCACAACAAATAATCCAAAATCATATCTAAATCCGAATCCAGTTCCTAATGCTAACGTTTCTAATGATTTTATACCATTAAATTTATAGGCTTCATCTTCAACATTATCGAGTACATTCCAAATATTTCCTGTATCGGCAAATAATGCTCCGTTTAGTTTTCCGAAAATATTAAATCTAAATTCGGCATTAAAACTAATTTTCATGTTGGCTTCATTAAAATCAAATAGTCCTCCGCTACTTCCTGGACCTAAGCTATACGGTTGCCAAGCACGTATGTCGTTGGTTCCACCGGCAAAATAACTTCGAGAAAATGGAATATTGTTAGAATTTCCGTAAGGAATTGCAATTCCGAAAAAGCTTCTTATCGCAAACACTTTTTTCCTTCTTAAATCCCAATGTTTAATGTATTCATATTCGGTTTTTATGTACTGAGAATATTCTACATCAAATATAGTATTGGCTCCGTTTTGATTAATGATTTCCTTAGATGCATTTGCAATTAAAGAAAGTATATTTCCTGCCGATTCAATTTTTGTTTTAAAAATATAAAAGTTATTGTCTTGAATGTCTCTTTTTGATGTTTTTGAAAAACTAATACTTGAAGCAAAAATAAGATTGTTTTCAATTAATCGTTCATAGCGTTCTTTAATGCTCAGTACAGTTCTGTATTCTTCATCATTTTCAGTTATGGCTGGCGTTTCATCCACTAAAAGTACATCGTCAATAAAATTTAAAGTTCCTTCTTGAGTTAGGTTTCCATTATCGTCAACGTATGCAGGGTTAGTATTATAGATTTCGGCAATTTCATTCAATCGATCGTAAGAAGTTCGATAAACATTAAAGTAATTACCTATATTAACATTTTTGACAAATTGAACATTGAATAAGTCAAATCTAACTGTTGTATTTTTCTTAGGTGTCCAATTATAGGAAAGTGAACTAGTGAAATTTTGTTTGTCTAGTCCAATGTTTCTTTGTTTGGCAAAACCAACACTCAATGTTGTTGACGGAATCATCGTTTTTGGGATGATTTTATCGATATTGAAAGGAAATAGAATTCGGGGAAAATTAAGTTTAGAATCAATTCCAATTTCAGAAATATTGAAGAAATTGTTGTTAGGATTTGCTAAATCTCTCGATGCACCAACGTTTCCTCTAAAAGCAATTTCAAAGGTTTCGGCACCATTAAATACGTTTCTAATTCCGAGTGATGTATTTCCTGAAATTCCAAAATCTTGAATATTAGAATGTGTAAAATCTACAGAAGCACCAAAAGTGTATTTTTTTCGAGGAATCAAAAACACGTTAGCTATCAATCCTTTTTCATCTTTCGGATCAACAGAATATTGAATGGATGGATAATTAAAAACTCTCAGATTACTCAAATACTTTGAGGTAAGTGTAGTTCTAAAATCAGAATAGGTAGTTCCTGGAGCGATAAAAATAGCGCTAGTAATTGACTTTGGTTTGTATTTTAGTTTTTTCTCACTGTAGAAATGATATCCATTATAAGTAACGCTATCGTTTACTTTAATCTCGTTTTTATTGGTTTGATGATCGGTAAAAATATTAACCTTATTTATTTTGTAAATTTTAAAATCTTGTGTAGATGAAGTGTCGCCTTCTCTAATATTCTGATTTTCAATATTTAATTTTAAATTTACTTTTTTGTTGGTTTGAATTGTATCTAAATCAAAATTTATATAATTCTGTTGAAAAAAATAGACGCCATTATTTCTAAAATCGGTTGTAATTCTATTGCGTTCGTTGTCTATATCTTCAGTTTTGTATTGATTTCCCGATTTAATGAACGAATTGTCTTTTCTTAATTTATATAAAGAATCTAATGCTAAAGTAGCAATATCGGTTTTTAAACTGTCTAATTTGTAACCACTTCCTTTATTGATTTTATATTTTAAAACTACTTTTTTGGTTTTAGAAGTATCGGTTGTGAAGTCGGTTTTAACATCAAAAAAACCATTGTTGAAGTAATAAGAATTCAATCGTTTTATTGATTTTTTCGTGCTAGTTGTGTCTAGTAAAACTGGCGCTTCACCTGTTTTCTTTAAAAATTCATGAAGTCCTTTGTTCCAAAAAGATTGTCCTAATCGATTTACTTGTTTTTTAGAAAGCCATTTAGCTTTTCTATAATATTTCTTCGGATTTTTTAGAAATTTATCTTTGTATAACGAGTCGGTATTTTGCTTTGCAAGATTGTATAAATTCAATCGAAGTCGATATCCTAGGATAGAACTGTTTGGTTTTTGATACAATTGATTGGTGACTTCATCGTCTTTATTCTTTTTGTCATCCACATAAATTTCGTTATCCATTAACAATCTTTTGTTGTCTGGAACTCGTTTAGTAGTATTACAACCAACAATAATGAGGGTTATTAAAATAAATAGTGA
>NZ_DQDX01000194.1:19142-19801 GCF_003525665.1 Flavobacterium sp. | reverse complement strand
GGTTATTAAAATAAATAGTGATATTTTTGTATTGAAATTTTTCAAACGAAGCATAATTTAATTCAAAAGTACATTTTTTTATGGTTAGTAAAAACCAAATAAAACTAATTACAAGTTTACAACAAAAAAAGTATCGACAAACACATCAATTATTTATTGCCGAAGGTGTAAAGGTAATTCAAGAATTGCTTGTATCAAATTTTATGCTAGAACATTTATTTGTTACTGAAAATTTATTTGAAACAGTTTCTTCCGATAAAAAAACATTGATTTCTGAATCTGATTTAAAAAAAATTAGTTGTTTGGCTACACCTAATAATTGTTTGGCTTTGTTTAAAATTCCGAACGAGAAAAAAATACTTCATGATGGTTTGATTGTTGCGCTTGATGAGGTTCGCGATCCAGGAAATTTAGGAACTATTATTAGATTATGCGACTGGTTTGGTGTAAAACAAATTGTATGTTCTACTAATTCTGTTGATATTTATAATCCAAAAGTGGTTCAAGCAACGATGGGTTCTATTTCGAGAGTAAATGTTGTTTATACGAATTTGGTCGAATTTTTATCGAATGCTGAAGCTGAAGTTTTCGGAACATTTATGGATGGAAAAAACGTTTATAAAGAAAATCTTCCTCAAAACGGAATTCTAGTTCTTGGA
>NZ_DQDX01000194.1:16869-19132 GCF_003525665.1 Flavobacterium sp. | reverse complement strand
CTCAAAAATTATCAATTCCAAGATTTGGTGATTTGCAAAAAACCGAAAGTTTGAATGTAGCAACTGCTACGGCAATTTTTTTAAGTGAGTTTAAAAGATTGCAATAAAAATCTATTGGAACGTAAAGTTTATAAATATTGCTCTAGATTTTAAAGCGTCAATATTTCCTGTCCATGGACTGTTTGGGTCGTTGTCTCTAATCAACTCATCATTTAACCCAAAAACACCACGAATAGAAGGTGAGAATTTGAAATATTCTAAGTATAAATCTATGCCAAAACCAACTTCATAGTTATTTGTCCAAGGTTTTACTCTAAATCGTTCCTGTAAATTGTCGTCTTTAGTTTTAGAATTACTAGACAAATTTAATGTCGCCGAAACGCCACCAACTAAAAAAGGACGAATATTTCCAGTTCGTTCTGAAGAAAATTTCAGTAATAAAGGGAAATGAATGTAAGTTGATTTTACTTCTCTTAAAGCATCATTTTCATCTGTAAATCCGGAGTAATTTAAATTTCTTTGCGTGTAATATAATCCTGGTTCAAATCGTAAATTAATGTATTCATGAAGACGTAAATCACCAATTAATCCTACATTAAAACCGGTAACGCCATCAACTAAAATATCAACATCGGGTGTGTTTTTATAGTCAATTTTAAAATCGTACATGTTGAAACCCAAAAAATAGCCCCAATAAACACGTTGTTTATCCCAGTTTTCTAGGTTTATAATTGGATCGCTGCTAAAAAGTCCTTTGGATTGCGCTTGACTTTGTAGTGATACTAATACTACTAGTAGAATATAAAAATGCTTTCTCATACTTATGCTGAAATACTTCAGTTTTATTTTTTGGATGCCGAATAAATTGTTGCTACACCAAATGTTTGTGGCATGGCTTCAACATCTATAAACCCAATTTTTCGTAAAATATTGTTTAACTCTTCACCAAAAGGAAAAACTGCCGCCGATTCTGATAAATATCCGTAGGCAACATTGTCTTTTGAGAAAAGTTTACCAATGATAGGTAAAATATTTTTAGTATAAAAATTATAGCCTTGTTTATAAGGAGTTTTTGTTGGGTTTGAAGTTTCCAGAATTACGAAAATTCCATTAGGTTTTAAAACTCTAAGGATTTCTGCAAGACCTTTTTCTAGGTTTTCAAAATTTCTAATTCCGAATGAAACGGTGATGGCATCAAAATGGTTGTCTGGAAAAGGCATGTTTTCGCTATCGCCAATCACCATATCAATGATGTTATCTAGTTTTTTTTCTGCAATTTTCTTTTTCCCAACTTCTAGCATTCCGGCAGAAATGTCTAAACCAATAATGTTTTTAGCATTGGTCTTTGTCATTAAAATAGCTAAATCTCCGGTGCCAGTTGCAATATCAAGAATGTTATTTGGATTTTTGGCTGCAACTAATTTAAGTACTTTTTTGCGCCATTTCACATCAATTCCAAAAGAGATTACGCGGTTTAAACCGTCATAATTTCCCGAAATGTTGTCAAACATTTGAGCTACTTGTTCTTTTTTTCCTAAGTTAGAATCTTTATATGGAGTTACGCTTTTAGCCATTTTACTTGCAATTTTTTATGGTGCAAAAGTACAAATAATAAAAATCAATTAGCAATAACAATTTCTAAAACTATCACAATAAAGCGTTTACTTTTTTAGATAGGTTTGAAACGAAAAATCAAAAAGGTGTTTCTCGTCTTTTGGATGAAATTCTTCTTGAACTAATTCCCAAATAGTGGTGTCGATTTCTGGAAAAAAAGTATCTGCTTCAAAGGTAGAATGAACTCTGGTAAGTTCAATTTTATCAGCAATTGCAATAGATTGTTGGTAGATTTCGCCTCCGCCAATAACAAATACATCTTCGTCTTTTGGACAAATCTCAATGGCTTTTTCTAAGCTGTTAACAACAATACAATTTTCTGGATTATAGTTTTTTTGCCTAGTAATTATAACATGGGTTCTATTAGGCAATGGTTTGGGGAAACTTTCAAATGTTTTTCGTCCCATAATGATATAATGTCCCGATGTTATGGCTTTAAATCTCTTGAAGTCGTCTGGCAAATGCCAAATAAGGTCGTTATTTTTTCCTAATGCGTTGTTTTCGGCTGCTGCTGCAATTAAAGTTATCATTATTTTTTATTCTCTATTTCGTTTTTTAATTGCTCAATTTTTTTTTCTTGCATGGCCATGAGTCTGTTTATTTGCTCAAGTTCCCATTTTTTATTCATGAAACTATCGGTAATAAATAC
>NZ_DQDX01000194.1:11571-16801 GCF_003525665.1 Flavobacterium sp. | reverse complement strand
TAAAATAAATACTTTTATAAAATGAAGTATAAAAATAAATAGCCAAATGGTAATTGCCCAAATGTACCAATTATTTGGTTCGCCAATATTCATCAATTTATTTGCGATAAAAAGAAAAATACTAGCTAAAAAGAATACTACAAAATGGGTATAAAGCCCTTTTTTTTGTTTAATTCTCTTTCGAGCATATTCATACATTTCTATTTGTTCACTGTCCATAACGTTAAAATTTGTTTTTAAAGGTATGAAATTTATTTAAAAAACAAAATTGTGATTTCAGTATAGCATATTAAGAAAACGTTTTCTTATTTGAAAAGTAAAATTTAACAAGCTATAAATTAAGAATTTAAGTAGAAATTGGGGCAAATTTTATTAAAACAATAAATCTGCAACACCTTGTTATTTGTTAATTAATATTGCTTTACTTTGTCTCACTAATCTATAAATGAAATAGTTATGGCAATCAAGAAGCAATTTATAAAAACAAAACCAGTTTGTAAAGTTACTTTCTCTTTAGAAGCGAAAGAAGCAAATACAGCTGCAGTTATTGGTGATTTCAACAGTTGGAATCCAGCAGAAGGTGAATTATCAAAGTTAAAAAACGGAACGTTTAAAGCTACATTTGATTTGCCAAAAGACAACACATTTGAATTCAAATATCTAGTTGACGGTGCTTATGTTAATGATCCAGAAGCAGATAGTTTCCGTTGGAACGAATTTGCAAATGCTGAAAATAGTGTTTTAGAGGTTTAGGTTTTGTTTGTTTATATTTAAAATCCGTTCATTTTTTAAGTGAACGGATTTTTTTTATTAGAATAATTTGGCAACTTCAAGATTCACAAATTCTAAAAACTTCTCGTCTTTTTCTGTAAACGGATCAAGAACATGACTATCAATATCTATTTGACCAATATTTACATCATTTATAAAAAGTGGCACCACAATTTCAGATTTTACTGTAAAACTACACGCGATGTAATTGTCTTGAGCAGCAACATCTGGCACTACAAAATTCTGATTTGAAACAGCAACTTGTCCGCAAATACCTTTTCCAAACGGAATTACAGTATGATCGGTTTCGGCACCAACGTAGGGACCAAGATGTAATGTTTTAGTATCGTGATTGGCAAAATAAAATCCAACCCAATTGTAATAGTCAACAGAATCAGATAAAAATTGACATAGATTTTTTAATTTCTCATCTCTAGAACCAGTATCAGAAAGAATCGAAATTACCGATGGTTTTAAACTTTCAAAACTCATAAATTTATTTTTTATGCAAAAGTAATTATTGTGTGTCTTAACTTTTTATATAAATTTGTTAAAAAAAATAAATTGAAAAAATATTTTAAAGAATACAAACCTTTTTTGCTTTTTTTATCAAAATTTATAGGAGCTTATTTAGTTTTGACTTTTGCTTATTACAGTTATTTAGGTATATATGATCAACAGAAGTTTGAAGTTGATGGCTTTACACAAATTGTTGCTAATCAAACTACTAAACTAATTTCGGTGTTTGATTCAAGAACTCACGTTGAACCCAATTTTACCGAGCCAAGTGTGAATTTATTTTACAGAGAAAAGTGGGTTTCGAGAATAATTGAAGGTTGTAACGCTTTGAGTGTAATGATTTTATTTGTGAGTTTTATATTTGCATTTTCAGGAAAATTCAAGCAAACAGTACTTTTTATTCTATTTGGATGCATTTCAATCCATATTTTTAATATCATCAGAATTGCACTTTTAGGAGTTTCAATGTTTCATTATCCACAATATCAAGAAGTACTTCACGGCGTTATTTTTCCGTTGTTTATCTATGGAGTCGTTTTTATTTTATGGATTGTTTGGGTTATTAAATTTTCATCTTATGCTAAAAAATCTTCTAAAAGATAAAACTAGAGCTGCAATAACGCTTTTTTTAATACTGCTTTTAATTGCTATTCGCGTTTTTGAATCCAACTTATTTTACGATCCATTTTTAGTTTATTTTAAAAATGAATTTACAAATGCGCCTTATCCTAACATCAGTATTTTAAAACTATTTTTCAGCTACGGATTCCGATTTTATATTAATTCGATGATTTCATTAGCATTGATTTATATGATTTTTAAAGACACCAAAATCGTGAAATTTTCAATTTTACTTTACATGGTTTTCGGAAGTATTTTAATGATTAGTTTCTTTTTTGTTTTAAAGTTTTTTGGACCAGAAAGCAAAATGATTTTATTCTACATCAGAAGATTTATCATTCAGCCAATATTTGTAATGTTATTTATTCCAGCGTTTTATTATCAAAAAAGAATGAAATAACAATTTATTATGAGTTTAGTAAGTTCTTTAATAGTATCTTTGCAACATGCAATTTAAAAAGCACATAAGTCTATTAATCGCGTTTTTCCTTTTGGTTTCCAATTCGGGATTAGCTTTTAATGTGCATTATTGTGGCGATAAAATTGCGGCTGTTTCTTCTGTTTTTTCGAATGAAGAAGTTTGTGTTGTTCCTGTAAAAGAAGAAAAAAAATGTTGTGCTAAAAAAGAAACTTCGCACAAAAAATGTTGTTCAGATAAAGAAGTAAATCTTAAGAATAAAGCTGAGAAAATTGTAGTAAAATCAATTACTTTCGACTTACAATCGGTTTATTATATTAATGAATGGAAAGCAATTTCATTTTCATCTGAAACAACTCCATTAAATATTCAATCTGTTGCCTATTACTGCGATGCCAATTCGCCGCCTTTTTATAAACTCTACTGTCAATTTACGCTATTCGGATAAGTTTAATGTTCATTTAATTTTAAAACAATTATGAATATTAAACCATTATTTAATGAAAAAAGCACTAGTTTTCTCAATGCTTTTGGCTGTTACAATATCATTTTCTCAAGAGAAATTGGAGGATGTAAAAGTCACAGGAAAGCAAAAAGGAATAAAAAAATCACTTACCAAAACGGCTAATACAACTTTAGTATCTAGCAAAGAATTACTCAAAGCGGCATGCTGTAACCTAGCAGAAAGTTTTGAAACCAATCCATCAATTGATGTAAATTTCTCTGACGCGTTGACTGGAACCAAACAGATAAAAATGTTGGGTTTAACAAGTCCATATTTAATGATTACTGAGGAAAATATTCCTTCGGTTCGTGGCGCTTCTCAAGCTTACGGATTATCATTTACACCTGGAACTTGGGTAGAAAGTATCCAAATTACAAAAGGTGCAGGAAGCGTTGTGAATGGATTTGAAAGTATTTCAGGTCAAATAAACACCGAGTTAATTAAACCAGCATCAGACATTCCGTTCTTTTTAAATGCTTATGGTTCAACCGATAGTAGGTTTGAATTAAACACCCATTTCAATAAAAAAGTATCCGATAAATGGGCGACAAGTTTGTTCGTTCACGGAAATGCTCGTGTGGCAAAAAATGATATGAACGATGATGGTTTTCTAGACAATCCGCTTGGAAGACAATTAAATGTTGCTAACAGATGGCAATATTCTAATCCAGAAGCGGGTTGGGTTACGTTCTTGAATGCGAGATACATGCGTGATGAAAAACAAACAGGAGAATTAGATTTTAATCCTGGTAGAGATAAGTTAACAACCAATTATTGGGGTTCAGAAATTGTAACTGATCGATTTGATTTTAGCTCGAAAGTGGGTTATGTTTTCAAAGACATGCCGTATCAAAGCATCGGATTTCAAAATGCCTTTAGCAACCACAATCAAGAATCTTATTTTGGATTAAACCAGTACAACATCAAACATCAAAGTTTTTATTCGAATCTGATTTTTAATTCGATTATTAGTAATACAATGCACAAATTTTCTACAGGTTTGAATTTTACTTATGACAAATATGCCGAATTTGTAAACTTGGCTGATGTAAGTAGAATTGATAATTCTGTTGGAGCATTCTTCGAGTATACTTACGATGATACTGATAAATTCAGTTATATTTTGGGAGGAAGATTTGATTATCAAAATAGGTTAGGAGCATTTTTTACACCAAGATTACATGTTCGATACAATCCATGGGAAAAATCAGTGTTTCGATTTTCTGCTGGAAGAGGAAAACGTGCTGCTAATATTTATGCAGAAAACCAACAGCTTTTTGCTAGTTCAAGAGTGTTTTCTGTTTTAGATTCTAATGGAAAAATCTACGGATTAGATCCAGAAATCGCTTGGAATTACGGTATTAGTTTTACTCAGAATTTCATCTTATTTGGCAAAAGCGCCGACGTAACTGTAGATTTTTACAGAACCGATTTTCAAAATCAAGCAGTTGTAGATGTAATGCAAAGTCCGCAAGAAGTTTTATTTTACAATTTACGAGGTGATTCGTATGCCAATAGTTTGCAAATCGATTTTAATTATGAAATTGTAAAGCACTTTAATTTAAGAACGGCTTACAAATATTATGACATTTCTACCGATTATTTATCGGGAAGTTTTCAAAGACCACTGCAGGCCAAACATCGTTTATTTGGAAATTTAGAATACGAAACACACATTAAAGAAAAAGGACAACAATGGAAGTTTGATTTTACATTAAACTGGTTGGGAAAACAGCAATTGCCTTTTACTGCTTCAAATGCTCCTGAAGACAGATTGCCAGAGTATTCACCTTCATTTTCGGTGATGAATGCTCAAATTACAAGAACATTTTCAAGTACTTTCGAAATGTATATTGGTGGCGAAAACATTGGAAATTATAGACAAGACAAAGCGATTTTAGGAGCAAACGATCCTTTCGGTACGTCTTTTGATACCTCAATTGTGTACGCGCCAGTTTTTGGTCAAATGTATTATGCAGGATTGCGATTTAAAATAAAATAATAAATTTAAAATATAAGATAATGAAAAATATAATTTTAGGAATGATGTTGCTATTTGTAACGCTTTCAACTCAAGCTCAAGAGAAAAAAAATAAAAATGCCAAACTTGATATTGAAGTGAATGGCAATTGTGAAATGTGTAAAAAGCGAATTGAGAAAGCGGTATTTTCTGTAAAAGGAGTAAAAAGTGCTGAGTATCATATTGATGATAAAACCTTGCATTTAATTATCAACGAAGAAAAATGTTCTTCATTGGATGTGAAAAAAGCCATTGCAAAAGCAGGTCATGATTCAGACGAAGTGAAAGCTACCGATGCAGATTATGACAAATTGCATGGATGTTGTCAATACGAAAGAAAATAACAAAAATTTAATAGTATAAAAGCTGTCTCTTA
>NZ_DQDX01000194.1:0-11545 GCF_003525665.1 Flavobacterium sp. | reverse complement strand
CCCCATAATTATATTTACTTTCACGCTCTCAAATAAACAAACTTTTTTATGGATCAATTTGATTGGAAACAACTTCTAAACCCAGAATTTTACATATTATTAGAGCTTGGCGGAATAAAAATTGGACTGTACGTAGTTTTGTTCATAATTTTTGCTGAAACTGGATTATTAGCCGGATTTTTTCTTCCTGGTGATAGCTTACTTTTCCTTTGCGGAATTTATAGCGAGTCATTAATGAAGGAGTTCTCTACAGGAAATGATTTTTTAAACGTTACTTTACTTGCTGCTTCAATTTCTGTGATGGGAATTGTAGGAAACATGCTGGGTTATTGGTTTGGTTCAAAAAGCGGAACGTATTTATACAAAAGAGAAGATAGTTTTTTCTTTAAAAAGAAATACTTGTTTCAATCTAAAGATTTCTTTGAAAAATACGGAGGTAAAGCTGTAGTTTTTGCACGTTTCTTACCAATTTTTAGAACTTTTGCTCCAGTAATTGCAGGAATTGTATCAATGGATAAAAAGAAATTTATGTTCTATAATATCGTTGGTTCTCTACTTTGGTCCTTTGTATTGATTTTTGCAGGACATTATTTGTATGAATTATTTTTAACTCAATTCAAGATTGATTTGAAACATTATATTGAATATATTGTTATTGCAATTGTACTAATGACAACAATACCTGTATTAATGAAATTACTTAGAAAGAAGGCCTAATAGATTGATTTAATTCGATTTGTATGAAACTTGTTGTAAAAAAGAGTTCATTTTTTATTACTTTAATAGGAATACTTTTTAACTTAAGTATTGGCTCATTAGATATGCATGATAAGTGTGTGTTTATGGTCAAGAAGAGTGGCGAAGAAACAAATTTTTCCTCAAATAACAAGTTTAACAAATTAAATTTTTTCGTTGATACTGAGAAAGATTCAAATTTTTGTGTTGAAGAATTTGAATTTGAAATTGAATTCGATTATTTTAAACAAATACTATTTGAAAATTGTGATTTTGATGTAGTTATATTTAAAAATAACACTACTTCCTCTTGTCAATTTTTTTCAATAAAAAATAAGATTCCACTTTATAAACTTTTTTGTAATTGGAAACTCTACCCAGATTTAATTTTAGTTTAAATAAAATAAATTAGAAATTAAATCATTATTCATGAAATCAAAAACATTATTGTTTGATGAAACAATAGTGCTTCAAGACCTTGCGCATTATTTACCTGCGCAAAACCCATTGAAAGACTTTGTTCATCATAATACTTTGCATGCTTTTCAGGACAAAGACTTCTTTACTGCCTTACAAGAATCATCTGAAATATTTGGTTATAAAACGTTTTTACCGCTTTCTGCTTTCAGAAACAAGCTAAAAAATAACCAAATAAACTCAGAAATTCTGGATAAAATTATTTATCAGAAAAAAGGAGAAGACAACTTTTCATCTTGGAAAGAAAATGTTATACATAAAAATTACGACGAAGCCATACATCCTAAGATTGGAAAACTTAGAAGTCTTTGGAAAGAAAAATATGCCATAAACTTAGATAAATCAACTCATGGTATTCTTTTCAGAATCTTATGTAGTTATTTAGATCAAGGCATTTCTGTTTGGACATTTCCTGTTCATCGAGATGGCTTTTTAGCCTCCATAAAAGAATTAGATAAAAATGGTGTTTTTAGTATTTTTTCAACTTCAAGAGCCAAGATATTACTAGAAGAAGACGCTTCAATTTATAAATTACTTCAAATTTTAGTGGGAGAAGGTTTGTATTTTGAAAATTATCTCTTTGATCAACAGTTTTCTCATCCAGGTTGGAGCGGCATGATTGCAACGTTAGAAGGCAATCCCAGTTCATTATTAGATGAAAGAAAAATAACTTTAAAAGAACTTATTACATTCGAGTTACTTTTAGAAATTGACTCCTTAGATAAAAAATTTGGAGAAAACTGGGAACCTTTAATCTCCAAAATCACTTTTGATGCCGAAAATTTATTTTCTCAATCGACTTATTCTGAATATTTTGAAGTGCTTTCCATTTGGCAAGAAGCTTTTGAATGGACCTTTTATAACCAAGCCTTAACAGGTTTACAACATAAAACAAGTGTAAAAACATCAAAAGAAACAACAAAATTTCAAGCTTTCTTTTGTATGGACGACAGAGAATGTTCATTACGTAGACATGTTGAAGCTTTAGAACCGAATGCAAAAACTTTTGGAACTGCTGCATTTTTTAATTTCGAATTTTTCTATCAACCTATAAATGGAAAATTCTTTACGAAATTATGTCCAGCTCCTGTAACTCCAAAATTTTTAATTAAAGAGTTACCTAGAAAAAAGAAAAGCGCTAAAGATTATCACTATCATAAAAAATCACATTCTTTAGTATTCGGCTGGCTTATTTCTCAAACTTTAGGGTACACCTCAGCGTTTAAATTGTTTTTAAATATTTTTAAACCAAGCATGTCACCAGCCACTTCTTCATCTTTTAAACATTTGAACAAGAAATCGCAATTAGTTATTGAAAACACCAATCCAAAGGAAACTATTGAAGGTTTACAAGTTGGTTTTTCAGTGGAAGAAATGGCAAACCGAGTGGAAGGAATTTTAAAAAGTATTGGTTTAGTGGAAAACTTCGCACCTCTTGTGTACGTGGTTGGACATGGCGCTACTAGCGTAAACAATACCCATTTTGCAGGTTACGATTGCGGTGCATGTAGCGGAAGACCAAGTAGTGTGAATGCAAAAGTATTAAGCTTCGCAGCCAATCATGTAAAAGTTCGTGAAATTTTGGCAGAAAGAGGCATTCTTATTCCAGCTGAAACACAGTTTCTACCAGCTTTACATGATACAACTAGAGATGAAATTGTTTTTTACGATGAAGCATTACTATCTGTAGTTAATACTTTTTTACATAAAGAAAACAGCAAAACATTCACTAAGGCCTTAGCCAACAATGCAAAAGAACGTTCTAGAAGATTTGATACCATAAATTCTAGCGAAAGTATTTCAAAAGTACATGAGAAAATAAAAAATCGTTCGGTTTCTTTGTTTGAACCTCGACCAGAATTAAATCATGCCACCAATGCGATGTGTATTGTTGGAAGAAGAAGTGTTTCAGATCATGTGTTTTTAGACCGTCGTTCGTTTATGAATTCTTTTGATTATAAAGTTGATCCAAAAGGCGATTATTTAGCTGGAATTTTAAATGCAGTTGCGCCTGTTGGTGGTGGAATTAATTTAGAATATTACTTTTCTAGAGTCGACAATCATAAACTCGGTGCGGGTTCCAAATTACCTCATAATGTAATGGGATTAATTGGAGTAGCAAATGGAATTGATGGCGATTTACGACCAGGTTTACCTAGTCAAATGATTGAAGTTCATGATCCATTACGTCTATTAATTGTAGTAGAACATTTTCCTGAAATTGTAAAATATGCCATAACAAAATCTCCTGCAACTTACGAATGGTTTATCAATAATTGGGTGAATTTAGTTGCCTTACATCCAGAAACCAAAGAACTTTATCGTTTTGTGAAGGGTGAATTTGAAATTTACAAACCTGTTTCTTATAACATACAAACTATCGATAATTCTTTGGAATATGCCATAACGAGCTCGGAAAATTTAAACATAACGCTAATAAAATAAGATTATGACAAATGAATTTTTATTAGTATTTATCATCATTCCTATAGTAGGATTTTTGATTAGTTTTTTTATTCCAGAAAAGAAAGAATCTTGGTTATCTTGGACAGCATTTACAACAGTTTTTGTACAATTATTAGTGTTATGTGTTTTTATTTTCTATTGGATAATTAACGGTAGCAAAGATTTAAATTTATTCGAAGTTTCGCTAGTCAAAACAAATGACTACGACTTCTTCATAGATTTTTATTTCGACAAAGTAACTGCCGTGTATTTATTCATCGGTGCTTTATTGACCTCAATGATAACTACTTATAGTCGTTATTATTTACATCGAGAAAAAGGATACAAACGCTTTTTTATCACCGTTTTATTCTTCTTTTTTGGATATAATTTAGCCATTTTATCAGGAAATTTCGAAACTTTATTTATCGGTTGGGAAATTATTGGAATTTCATCATTTTTACTTATTGGTTTTTACAGAGAACGTTATTTACCCGTAAAGAATGCTTTCCGAGTATTTTCAATCTATAGAATTGGTGATGTTGGAATTATTTTAGCGATGTGGGCTAGTCATCATTTGTTTCACGAAAACATCACTTTTATTCGAATGCATAATTACGAATTGGTCAACGAACATTTGCAAAATAACACCTTAATTGGTTCGTTTATTGCCTTATGTTTGGCGTGTGCAGCTGCAGTAAAATCTGCTCAAGTGCCCTTTTCTTCTTGGTTACCAAGAGCTATGGAAGGTCCTACGCCATCAAGTGCTATTTTTTATGGTTCACTTTCGGTGCATTTAGGTGCTTTTTTAATGTTACGAACTTTGCCTTTTTGGGAACACCAAACGTCTATGCGAATTGCCATTGGCGTAATGGGATTCACCACAAGCATCATTACTACTTTAATCGCTAGGGTACAATCCTCTGTAAAAAGTCAGATTGCTTACAGTTCGATTTCTCAAATTGGATTGATATTTATTGAAATTGCATTAGGATTCGAAACATTAGCTTTATTTCATATCGCTGGAAATGCGTTTTTAAGAACCTATCAATTACTGGTTTCTCCATCTGTGGTAAGTTATTTAATCCGAGAACAATTTTACCATTTTGTACCTAAGCAAGTAAACAAAAGCATCCTTCCTAAAAAATTAGAAAATGCTTTTTATGTTTTAAGTATCAACGAATTTCACTTGGAAAAAATAATTAGGATTTTCCTTTGGAATCCATTAAACACAATTGGAAACAAATTAAATTTCTTAAACCTAAGAAAACTATTCTTCTTGTTTTTAAGCACGTATTTAGTTGGATGCATCACTTTGCACTACAAAAATTCCATCCCAAGTTATGTGACTAATTATTTACCTGAAATTTTCGCTACCATTGGATTGGTATTCGTTTTCAAAGCCTTTTCAGAAAGGAAAAGTCCGTTTGTGGCTTGGTTACTAATTGTTTTTAACCATTTCTGGATTGTGTTAGCCATTTTGTTTAACGAAAAAGTAAGTTATTACGAAATATCCCTTTATATCACAGGAATTGTAATTGCGGGAACTATTGGTTACATCGCTTTATTGAAATTAAAAACAATGGAAAAGAGAATTTTATTAAGTCAACATTCTGGACACGTGTATGAACATCCAAAATTTGCTTTCTTTTTCTTATTAGCAGCACTTGGCGTTACAGGTTTTCCTATTACATCGACTTTTATTGGCGAAGATTTATTGTTTAGCCATATTGAAAGTCACCAAGTAGTTTTAGCTTTTTTAGTGGCAAGTAGTTTTGTGGTTTCTGGAATAGCTGGCGTTAGAATTTACACCAGACTTTTCTTAGGAACACACATTAAAACCTATCACGAATTACCTTATAAATCATCTTAATTTAAACACATTCATTTCTATGAACTCAAAAATAAAAAAAATCCTCCCAGCAGACGGAATTGCGGGATTGAAAGAAAATTTCTCATCAGATGCCATATCTGGTTTTATAGTATTTTTATTAGCGCTTCCTTTAAGTTTAGGAATTGCTAAAGCATCAGAATTTCCACCAATTATGGGATTGATTACCGCTATTATTGGAGGTTTATTAGTCAGTTTAATTTCTGGTTCACGATTAACAATTAAAGGACCAGCTGCTGGATTAATTGTAATTGTAGCTAGTGCTGTAGCAGAATTTGGAAAAGGTGACCCAATTTTAGGTTGGAAATTAGCCTTAGGCGCCATGGTAATTGCGGGTTTTGTTCAAATTATATTTGGCGTTTTAAAACTAGGAAAACTAGCCGATTTCTTTCCGCTTTCAGCCATTCATGGTATGTTAGCCGCCATTGGAATCATTATTATTGCGAAACAAATTCCGGTTTTATTAAATGACAATCCAGCATTAGCAAAAGGAAAAGGTCCTTTAGAATTATTAGCTAACATTCCGAATTTCATTATGAATTTAGACTATAAAGCTACTATTATTGGTTTGGTAAGTTTAGCCATTATGTTAGGCTGGCCCTATATAAAAAGCAAGTATATCAAAATGTTTCCAGCGCCGCTTGTGGTTTTATTATTCGCTATTCCAGCAGAATTATATATGGATTTCGCACATACTGAACCGGCTTATTCTTTGGTAAAAATTGGAAATTTAGTAGACAATATTAATTTCAATGCTAGTTTTGAAGGAATTTCACAAACAGGAACGTTTATCAAATTTGTAATTATGTTTGCTTTAGTTGGAACTTTAGAAAGTTTATTAACAGTAAAAGCAATAGATTTAGTTGATCCTTTCAAAAGAAAATCGAACGCTAATAAAGATTTAATTGCGGTTGGAATTGGAAATGTTTTCGCTGCTTTTTTAGGTGGTTTACCAATGATTGCTGAAGTAGCACGTAGTTCATCAAATGTGAATAATGGTGGAAAAACGCGTTGGGCGAATTTCTTTCATGGTTTTTTCATTTTAGCTTTTTTATTAGTCGCTTCACCATTATTAGAAATGATTCCGAATGCTGCATTAGCGGCCATGTTAGTTACGGT
Source organism: Flavobacterium sp. (assembly GCF_003525665.1). GTDB lineage: Bacteria > Bacteroidota > Bacteroidia > Flavobacteriales > Flavobacteriaceae > Flavobacterium. The sequence goes on along the minus strand of NZ_DQDX01000194.1, from coordinate 4,878 downwards.
TGGAATAAAATTAGCACATCCAAAAGAATTCATTCATACATTTGAAATAGGGAAAGAACAGTTAGCTATATTTTTAGTGACTATTTTCTTTACTTTATTTGAAGATTTATTAGTTGGTATCGCTGCTGGTATGATTTTAAACATGATTATTCACATATTACACGGAACTCCAATTTCTTCATTCTTTAAAGCGCCTACAGAAGTGGCTTTCGAAGGAAATGAGTATTTAGTCACGATTAGTAAAGCTGCAATTTTTACCAATTTCTTAGGAATTAAAAGAAAGTTAGAAGAGATTCCGTACGGATTTCATGTTACTATCGATTTAAAAAAGACGAAAATTGTAGACAATTCTGTTATGGAAAACTTAGAACATTTCATTCATGATTATGAATCTCATGGAGGAAAAGTTACCATTAAAGGATTAGAAAATCATACGGCATTTTCAGCACATCCAAAATCTTCAAGAAAAAATTTAAATTTCGTTAATTAACAAATGAAAAAATATAAACATTTCTTAGTAGCTCTCGTTGGGCTACTGGGAATTCTGTTGCCAAATAGTTCTAGGGCACAGACCAAAACAAGCAACAACGATGTTTGGTTTCATTATGTTGGAAAAAACATGTTAACCAAAAAGATATCGTTTACATTTGAAGCCACTATGCGATATGCAAATGGAGTTTCAGAAAAACAACAATATTTCGTGAGGCCATCTCTTGATTATCAATTTACTAAAAATTTAAATGGTAGCATTGGTTATTCACACTACAACACGTATGTGTATGGAAATCCAGCGTTAAACAAAACAGATATTCCAGAAGATCATTTTTGGATTCAAGGAACGTTTGTTCACTTGAATGGGAAATTTAAATTCACGCATCGTTTAAGGGATGAATTTAGATTTGTAGGCATACCAATTAAAAACGGATCAGATTATTCAATTGATCGATACGATTACCGAAACAGATTGCGATATATGTTCTTGATGAATTATACTTTAACGAAAAAAGAAGATAAAGTCAAATTGTTCGGAATTCTGGGCGATGAAGCTTTTTTTAATTTGGGTTCCAATGCTGGAAAAACGTTCTTCAATCAAAATAGAATTATTGGAGGTTTAGGCTATAATATTGATAAAAACCAACAAATTCAATTGAGTTACATCCATCAAAACATTTGGAATTATACGAATACATTACAAGAAAGTAATCCAACTATTAGAATATCGTATATAACGAATTTAGATTTTAGTAGAAATTGATTTATTTTAGTATTAATGTTAAAAATCTGCTCAATCAATCGATTAAGCAGATTTTTTTGCATTGTAATGCGCTTTTTACGGTATTGCGATTGTTTTAACTTCTGAAAGTAATTTACCATCAGTAGAAATTCCTTCAATTATTATTTTAATTGTTTTTTGATATAAGTTTGGTATTGAAAATTTAAAGTCTCCATTGGCATCTGTATTTATATTTGGAACCCAATGGATTGTTCCATAGGTTTTAAAACTATCATTTTGAACATTAGTGTATTTTGGATTTTTGTAAGAAATTGTTTGTTGAAATCCATTGGTGATATAAAATGCTTTCGACTTTATTTTTATATTACTTAAGTCGTTTGCAACAGGTTTAGAGTAAATTCGAATGACACCATTGGAGCCATTTGCTCCTGCGCCAAATCCAATTTTATTAATGTAGATTTCATCTATAGTTGTTAAAAGCATATTTTTCAAAAAACTAAAATCTTCCAAAGGAGAGTCATCTAAAAAAATCACAGGAGAATTATTTCCCAATAATGTAGTGGTGTATGTTCTTGAAATTATTACATCAAGTCCATTTTCAGTTACATTATATCCGTGCGTTCTTATAAAGGATAAAATGTCTCTGTATTTGCTGGCTTCATCATCGGTTATTTTATAACCTCTACTTGATGCGTTGTTAAATCGTGTTATGTTTGTTAAATTGTCTTCTTTTTTCTTTGATTTTACAATTACATCTTTAAGGATATATGCTCCTTCTATAGCAGGAAAAGTTAAATCGTCTAATGGAACGATACTTTTTTCGATGCACGTTTTGGTATTTGGTTTAAAGGGTTTGTAGAACTCTCTTTTGTTGTTTTGAACACTAGAAGTAACATTCAAGTCTTTTGTTTTAGCTTTTCTATCCAATAATGAAAAGTGCATTGCAGTGGAGTCAATGGCCAATACATTTTCAAAACGAAATTGATTTTTGGCATTAAGTTTTGTGGTTTCACTTAATCCAAGAACGAAAGAATTTAAGTTAATAGAATAGTTTTCACTAGCGTTATCAAGATTGTTGTTTACCGATCCAACAATAGTCAAACCATTATCAAATTCAAATTTTTTATTCGGATTTTCATTTAATAAAGCTTTATCAATGGCATATTTTGATGTTTTTGTAATTAAAACATTATCCAATTCAAATTGTTTTGCTCTTGTAAAATCAGTTAGGTAATAATTTATGTTTTTAATTGGACTGTCTAGATAATTATCAAATTCAAAACTGTTAAAAATTGTTTTTCTAATTTGTGTTGTATTGTTTTCTGGCAGAATAGAAATGCTTAAATTACCCATTAATAAAGAGGATTTTCCAGAAATAACGATTGAATCTGATTGTACCCTATTTACCATAAACTCTAAATCACTTGGTTTTTTAATAGTATTATAAATTATTCGTTCTGACGTTTTTTTTCCTTCTGAATCTATCAAACTAAAAGTATTTAACCCAGATGCCAATTTATCATTTTCAAAAGCAATACTTTTTTGATTTTCATTTGCTAATGAAATTGGGATGACAGAAACTTCATCATTTTGATTAATCACTAAAGAGTATTGGTTGTTTTTTGATGTAGTAGCGTTAGTTTTTATTGTGACTACTGTTTTGTCTTTCATACCAAAATTGTTTATTGACACTATTGCACCAGTAGCACTTTGTAATGGTAATTGTTTTTCAATTTTAGTTTCGTTTACATTTAGTAGTGCTTTGTATTTTTCATTTGGTTGTGGAATGATTGTTATTCTTCCATAGCCATTACTATCAGTAGAAAAAGTAGTAATTGATTCGTTTTTAGAATTAACGATTTCAATATCTTTAATCAAAATTCCTTTGTCGTTGCAATCAGTGAGTTTTAATGCAATATTGTTTGAGATTCCTTCTAAAAAAGTACCGCTTTCTGGATAAAATACTGCATTTATTTCTTCATAGTTTATTTTCGTGTCGTCTATAGTATTTTTTTCATTAGGATTTATAATGTTTACCTCAAATACAGACGACTCGTCTTCACTAAAGTTGTTCATAAAATTGGTGTAAACTTGAAGGTAGTATTTCCCAGTTTTCAAGCTTTCGTCTAATTTAAATGTTCCTTGAAACGTACTATTTTCTGCATAAAAAAGTTTATTTGAAATTTTATTTCCATTGCTATCTAGAAAATTAACGTAAACATTTGAAGTTACTGCATACGGAGCTTTAATTTTTTTTTCGATAATGTACCCTTTAAACCAAATGGTTTCTGTAGTTAAATAATTTACTTTGTTGAGGTGTAAATGGATATTTTCTCTTTCAAATTTATAATAATCTGCTAGTTTTGATGAAACACTTTCTTGAGTGATGTTTAATTGAGAAAAAATAAAATTGGCATTAAATAATAGGAGTAAAGAAAAATAAATTTTTAGACATTTCATGGTTTGATTATTTTTTCACTAAAGTATAAAAAAAAACCGTCAAGAAACTTGACGGTTTTAAATTTATCTGTAAAAATTTTACTACATCATTCCTGGCATTCCTCCGCCCATTGGCATTCCTCCGCCATTCTCTTCTTTGATGTCAATTAAGGCACATTCTGTTGTAAGAATCATTCCTGCAACAGATGCTGCGTTTTCTAAAGCTACACGTGTTACTTTTTTAGGATCGATAATTCCAGCTTTTAGCATGTCAACATATTCGTCTGTTTTTGCATTGTAACCAAAGTTTTCTTTTCCTTCAGATACTTTTGCAACTACAACTGAACCTTCTAAACCTGCATTTTCAACAATAGTTCTCAATGGAGATTCTACAGCTCTAAAAACAATTTGAATTCCTGTTGCTTCGTCAGCGTTGTCTGCTTTAATAGATGCTAAAGCAGATTTTGCTCTTAATAAAGCAACACCGCCACCAGCAACAATTCCTTCTTCAACAGCAGCACGAGTTGCGTGTAAAGCATCGTCAACTCTGTCTTTTTTCTCTTTCATTTCTACTTCAGAAGCAGCTCCAACATAAAGAACAGCAACTCCGCCAGCTAATTTAGCCAAACGTTCTTGTAGTTTTTCTTTGTCATAATCAGAAGTCGTAGTTTCCATTTGACCTTTGATTTGATTTACTCTATTTTTAATCAAATCGGCATTTCCAGCACCATTTACAATGGTAGTATTGTCTTTATCAATCGAGATTTTTTCTGCAGTTCCAAGCATTTCTAAAGTTGCATTTTCTAGTGTATAACCACTTTCTTCTGCAATTACAGTTCCACCAGTTAAGATAGCGATATCTTCTAGCATAGCTTTTCTTCTGTCACCAAATCCTGGAGCTTTTACAGCAGCAATCTTTAATGCACCACGCAATTTATTTACTACCAAAGTTGATAATGCTTCACCATCAACATCTTCTGCAATAATTAATAATGGTTTTCCAGATTGAGCAACTGGCTCTAAAACTGGAAGTAACTCTTTTAATGAAGAAACTTTTTTGTCGTATAAAAGAATGTAAGGATTTTCTAATTCTACATTCATTTTCTCTGGATTAGTAACAAAGTACGGAGATAAATATCCTCTGTCAAATTGCATTCCTTCAACAACATCAACATAAGTTTCTGTTCCTTTTGCTTCTTCAACAG
>NZ_DQDX01000195.1:7165-10931 GCF_003525665.1 Flavobacterium sp. | reverse complement strand
TGTGTATAAGAGACAGTGCCCAAGTTGCCCAACAATTTTGATGGAATCTTTCATTGAGAGTTTAGAACCATCGGCGTGAATCCATCTTTTTAAAGGCTGTTCTAAAATTAAATCTTTAGTTTCTTTAGCTCCATAAACTTTTTTCATTCGCATAAAAATCTCCACATCAAACAACCATTTTGTAATAAATTTTTCTTTAAACGTATTTTCAATTACATCTTTAGTCATTATTTTGGCACCACATTGCGTATCTTTTATTTCCATTCCAAGTGTTTTTCGGATAATAAAATTGATGGTTTTACTGATTATGGCTCTGGCAGATTCTTTTTCAATATCAGCTCCCATTCTTGTAATTCTTGAACCAAAGACCATTTTGTATTTAGAATTAGATATTGTTTCGGCTAAATCATTAAAATCCGCAAAATCTGTTGATAAATCGGCATCTAAAAATCCTATATAATCAAACTGACTTTGTTTGGCAAGATGCAACATTCCTAACCTTACAGCTTCGGCTTTTCCGCCATTTTTTTCACAATCGTATACACTAATATAATCTTCTTTTCCTTTGACTAAATCTTGTAATACTTCGAGTGTTTTATCTTTACTACCGTCGTTTACAAAGCACAAATGATATCCTAAATTTTTATGAACAAAATCTCTAAATTCATCACTTAAAAGTCTTTTTTCCTCATTATAACAAGGAATTACAACTCCGATAATTTTATTTTGAATAAAGCGTTTTTTACCGTCAACATCTTTGTTTTCGGTGCTTACATTTTCAGTAGTTAATCCAATCAAGCGTCTTACTCTTGCTCCAATTTCACTTAAGCTTAGAGGTTTTTTCATGTAGTCATCGATCCCAAGATCAAAACCTTTAATAATAATTTCTTCGTCTGTATTTCCAGACAACACCATAACTGGAGTTTTATCTTTTCTTACTTGTTTAATATGTTTTACAACTTCAAGTCCAGAAGAAAATTCAGCACTTGAATTGTCTGCTGCTTCCATGTTTATATCAACTATAACTAGATTTGGTTGAGCACTATCGTATTTATTTATTGCATCAATAACATTATCAGCACTAATTACTTCATATCCTAAATCGGTCAATGCTTTTTCTAAAGACAACAACACCAATTGTTGATCATCAATTATTAATATTTTCATAGTTGTAGTTTTTATTTTTTAATAGATTTGAAACAGTTCATGTACATTGTAATTATCTTGTCCATCGAAAGAGCACTTGCTGCCTCAAAATTGGCTTTGGCAATTTCTTTGCGATACGCATCATTTGATAATATTTTATCGATTGCGGTTGCTAATGATTGCGCACTTTCGGGATTGAAAAATTCTCCTTTGTAACCTTCATCTTTTACTAATAAAGCCAAGTCGCCTAAATCGGGCATGATAACTGCTTTTCCATAACTTCCTGCTTGGTGCAAAACGCCAGAACTTCCTGTGGTTGATGTATAGGGAAAAACAACAATTGTACTGTCGGTAAAAATTCTTTCTACGTCGTTTTCTTCAACATATCCGGTGAATACAATTCCTTTTACATCTTTGTATTTTTTTTGAACTCCATCTAAATAACCTGGTGTATTTGGACTGTCGGTTCCTGCAATTACAACTTCCAACTCATCTGAATTGGTTTTTCTAACAATTTCTATGGCTTCAATTAGAATTTCGACTTTTTTATAGGTGCCAAATTTTCCAAATGCCATTATTTGTTTTGGTCCAGATTTAAGTTCAAAATTGGGTTCTTTTACGGTTTCAAAAGTTCCATGTGGAATTAAAATTACATTTTTTGTTTTATATTTTGCATTTAAAATATCGACATATTTATGAATTGTTACGGCTACTTTATTCGCTTTCAAAAGGCATCTTGTAATGTTTGTACCTATAAAATTATAAATAGCTTGCATAATTTTACTTTCTGTAAAACCTGCTTTTTCTAAATCTACTTGCTCTAAAATGTTGTGCAATAAAACAACTGTTTTAAATCCGAATAGTCTTAAAAACATTGGCAATAATAAACCCAATGCAGAAGGAATTTTCTTGTCTCCAAATTTCACAAATTGCAAATTGAATAAAATTACATCTGGTTTTTCTTGTCTGGCAGCTTTAATTATAGAGAAAAAGGTGGTATAACTATTAAATTCCCAACACTCTTTGACCTTGATTTTTTCTTTTTGATCAAAATCTAATTGTTTGGGTTCATTAGTTTTATCTGACATCAATATTAATTCAGAAACTTCATCATTCTGTACAAAGTTTTTTACCAAATGATAACCGTATTCATTTAGTGTTACTTTACTAGGCGGAAATGCTGTTACGACTGCTACTTTCATTGTTTTATAGGTTAATTGGGGATACTTTTGACTTTTATGTTTCTGTTTATTAAGAAATAACTCAATTGGAATGCTAACAATACAATCATTGCTATAATTTGCATAACTACAACTTGCTCTAACGATTTATGAAATAATACTATCAATATTATTTGAGCTAAACCTAAAATAGCCGATATTATTACTGGAACATATTTATTGATAGATAAAAAATAGTAAGCAAAGATGTTTGCTACAGCAAAAATTGAAGTTGCCAAAGCATATTTCCACAGTAAAAATGCGATGGGTAAATATTTTTCGCCAAACATAATTTTTACCACTAATTCTGGAAACAAAAAAGCACCCAATACAATTACTGTTGATAATAAAACTATATAAAAAACATATTTTAGAAGTATTGGCAAAGTATCGGCGCCGTCTTTTTTTAATTGAATCACTTTAGGTAAAAGCAACATTACAAACATCCAAGCTACAAAATAAACCACTCTACCAATAAGTGCTAATGATGCATATAAACCCGCTTGTTCGTTATCGAAATAATGTTTTACAAGTAAAATATCACTATTGTTTATAATGATTTGTGTGAGTTCGTAAAAGGCTGTTAATGCAAAAAAGGTGATGATTGGTTTTGTATCTAGTTGCTCATTTTTATGGACATTGTCTTTATTAAGAATTGACTTTTGAAAAGGAATTAATCCAAAAATAAAAGATATCAATATGCCAAAAGCAATTACTAATGATGATTGAATTGATGGAAAAAGTAAAATAATTGCAATTGTTAGAATCAATCTGCAAAGCATCTCAAAATAATACGTTTTGGATAAATCTTTTAAATTATTTTTACCTTGATATAATCCACGATTGATGCTCATTACAAAATACAGTGGTAATCCTAGACCAAAAATAACAAACATTGATGCCGTTTTTGTATGGAAAATTTGTTGCAATTGTTGGTTGAAAATAACTACTAAAAACCCAAACAACAGCCCAAATGCGAGTGCATTTTTAAATATAAATTTTAAAAACTGATTTAGAATTCCGCCTTCAAATAATACTGCATATTTTGCCGTAACTACTTGAAAAGTCATTCCTACAAAAGATAAAACAAGAAGTAAAGTTATCAGTATTGCAGCATCTGCAAATTGTGCTGGACCAAGAATCCTTCCCAATAACAAGTTGTACAAATAATTACCTGCATTTACAAACAGAATGGTAATCATAAAAAACTGTTCTGGACCAATTTTTTTGTAGGTTTCTTTTAAGTTCATTATTTAGCTTAAAGTTTATTTTATATACAACTTATCTTAAGTAATCATGATTCAATTGACATTTTAGGGGTTATGTTTCAAATATAGAAAAAAAATACAATCCTATCCAAAGAAAATAAGTTTAAAAAAAACATTTTTTTTAAAAAAAAA
>NZ_DQDX01000195.1:0-6931 GCF_003525665.1 Flavobacterium sp. | reverse complement strand
CTATTTATAATGTAAAGCTATTTGCCCTAGTTGTCCTAACATTTTAAAGGAATCTTTACCCGATAATTTTGAACCATTCGTATGAACCCATCTATTTAATGGTTTCTCACACAATAAAGTTTTGGCTTTTTCTAAACCATATTTCTGTCTCATTCTCATAAAAATTTCAACATCAAACAACCAATTAGTTAAAAATTTGGTTTGAAATGTATCTTCAACAACGTCTTTAGTCATGATTTTTGCACCGCATTGTGTGTCTTTAAAATCCATTCCTAATGTTTTTCTAATAATAAAATTTATTGTTTTACCACCTATTGCTCTCTCTGATTTTTTTTCAATAGCAGCACCCATTCTTGTCATTCTTGAACCGCTTACAATTTTAAAATTTGAATTTTTAATAGTATCGACTAAAGTATCGAAGTCTTCAAAATTGATTGATAAATCAGCATCTAAAAAACCTAAATAATCAAACTGTTGTTGTTTTGCCAAATGCAACATTCCCAAACGAACAGCTTCTGCTTTTCCAACATTTCCTTCACAATTGTAAACACTAATTCTTCCTTCATTCTTCTTTTTTAGATTGTATAAAAGATCTAAATTATTGCTTTTACCTCCATCGTTCACAAAACACAAATGATAACTTAAATTGGAATTTACAATTTTTTGAAATTCTTCACTCATCAATCGTTCTTCTTCATTAAAGAAAGGAATAACAACTCCGACCACTTTATTTTTAATAAATTTTTCTTTGTGGTTAACGTAAGTTGCATTACTGTTTCCAATTAATTTTTTTACTCGAATACCAATTTCATTTAAACTTAAAGGTTTCTTGAGATAATCGGTCGCGCCCAATGCGAATCCTTTTTCTATAATATCTTCATTATTATTTCCTGATAATATCAGAACTGGTGTTTTATGCTTTTTGATAACTTTAATATATTTAACAACATCCAATCCAGAGCTTTCATTTTCAGAACTATCATGATTATCAATGATTTTTTCTCCTGCATATTCAGGCATATTTATATCAGCGATAACTAAATTTGGTATATAGGAATCATACTTCTCTCTAGCGTCATTTACTGAATTTGAAGTCATAACGTCATAACCTAAATCAGTTAAACATTTTTTTAAAGACAGTACTACTAATTCCTGGTCGTCTACGATTAATATTTTCATGTTTTCAGTTGTTTATTTTTATTCTTAATGTCAAATGTACAATAGAAGTGCAACGTCAATTTGAATTTTAGACCAATGCTTATATTTGTAACGACGAGTGGTTTTTTTCTTTAGACATATAAAATTCGTCTATAAAAGGTTTATTACTATATTTACATCATCAAGAAAGCACTTTTAGTTTGTGAGAGAAAAATCGAATAAATATTTATTGGCTGCGTTATTAATTGGATTGGTTTTCCACGGAAGCGCTATTTTCTTTACTTTAGAAAACACTTACGATGCTTTAATTCATTTATTCTTTGGAAATCATTACGCCAATAGTTGGTTTGAGCCCTGGAATTACAGTTGGTACACCGGATTTACCGTTATGGGTTATCCACCATTAGTGCATCAATGTATTGGATTGCTATCTTTTATCGGTGGATTAAAATTCGGATTATTTACCGTTGCTATCATTGGTATTCTGCTTTTTATTACAGGTGTTTTCAGATTTTCGCTTTTAATGACAGGCAATCGAAATGTAGCCGGATATGCTGCTTTACTAGCGGTTTTTTCTTCGTCATTTGTCGAAACACTTCATATTTTTGGTCAGTTGCCAAGTATTGTTGGAATTTCTATTTTAATGCATGCGTTACCTGAAATTTATCTTTGGATAAAAACTGGTAAAAAGAAATACTACTTCACCTCTATTTCCCTTATTGCAGTTACTGTTTGCTCACATCACGTTACACCTTTATTCGGAATGATATTCTTTATCTTACCATTAATTGGAATGACTGTAATGGATGTAGCTCGTGAAAAAGTTGATTCCTACCAAAAAATTAATATAAAATTGTTTATTCAAACGGCATTTTCATTACTAAAAAGGATGATTGCCTTTGGATTTACAGCTGTATTTCTAATCGTATTTTGTATACTTCCCTATTGGATTAACTCAAAGAAAAATCCAATTACACAAGTACCAATTCCTCACGGAAGTCGTGATAATTTCCTCGAAGTAACTTCTTCTGGATTGATGTTTTTTGTTATTCCTTGGGGAATTTTAATGTTTTTGTTACCTTATATATTTTATAGATATTACAGCAAACGCTACATTTTCTTTGGGTTATCAATAACATTATTAAGCGTTTTAGGAACTGGCGGAACTACTCCAATTCCGTTGAAAGTTTTGGGAGACAACGCCTTTAATATTTTAACACTCGACCGATTTACACTTTGGGCAGCGATTATGAGTTTACCCATGTTTGGCGAATTTGCGTACCGATTGGTGGAAGGCGATTTAAGAACTAACTTGCAAGAACGATTTGGCTCGGTGTATTATAAAATTCTTTCCGGATTATTTGCTGGTTCGTTTTTATTCATGTCGATTTTTACGATTACTTTGGGTTATTTTCGTCCGTTTCAACCTCAAAAAATCAATACGTTACCAATTATCAATTTCTTAAACCAAGACCAACACGACCAATGGCGTTATTTGCCTCTAGGTTTTGGCGATCAAATGGCAACATTGTCTTATCAAACTAAAGCATTAACTGTTGACGGAAATTATCATTCGGCACGACGATTGCCTGAACTAACTTCGCGCGCTGTTGAACGTCTGGAAAATTCAAAATTTAGAGGTTTAGAAGGTATTGGTTCATTACAACAATTTTTAACGGTTCCCGAAAAGTACAACCTGAAGTATGTTTTTTCTAATGATAAATTCTATGATCCCATATTATATTTTTGCGGATGGCATCGATTAACGCAATTGGAAAACGGAATTATGGTTTGGGAAAAACTCAACGTTCCGCCATTATCCAAAATTCTTCCTTTTGACGATGTGCCTTTGTATCAAAAATTGATGTGGGGAATTATTCCATTACTTACAGTGATTATCGCTTTTGTTTTGAACGTACAAATGATTTTATATCAAGCTTTAAAACTGAAACCAATTACCCAACCCGATTTTTTCAAATTTGCTGTAGAGTATAAAAAATTCCCAAGAAAACTTGTTGCGCTACTTCATCTTTGGACTGGAATGATATTGGTAATCATCTTTTATTTTGTTTATCTGTTTTATGTCAACAATACATCGCAATTAAGTCCGAAGAATGTTATAAAAGCGTATTACGATGCAATCGATTTTAAAGAATTTGAAAAAGCGCATTCGTTCTTAGATCCAAACGGAAACAAATCGTTATCGCAATTTATGTTGGAAACAGCGGTGCAAGATGGTATTTTAAATTCGTATGCTAAAATGGATGCTATTGACATTCAAATTGTAAAGCAAACTAAAAATTCAGCCAAGATCATTGCCAAAACCAAATGGGTAACACCTATAGAAATCATAGAAAAAAACTACACCCATGAAGTTATAAAAGAAAAAGGCAAGTGGTTTATTGTTCCAAATAAAATAGATTTGGATATTCCACCAGATCAATTTCTTGCCAATAACGGAACCGAATATTTCAAACACGGAAGACGTGCTGTTTCTACACAAATGACTTATCACGATGATGTTTTGAAACAACCTGTTTTAGAAATTTTATCGGCAAAACTCATTCAATACAATAAACAATACATTATAATTGGAGAAGTTCAAAATGTCGATAATGTTCCGGCCGACGTAGTTTTGAAGGCTACTTTATATGATAAAAACGACAAGAAATTAGCATCGTTCAATTCGAAATACGAAATCAAACACAAACTGATGCCAAAAGAAATCACCAGTTTTAAAGTTAATTTTGAAGACATTGCTTGGTCAAAAAATACTGATGTAAAACCAAAAACATTCAATCCAAACGAATTTTCTCCATTAGAAATTATAGAAAATCCTGTAACATTTGACATTCAATGCGCCGGAAATGTTGCCATAACCGATTTGTATACACAAGTAGCGCTTTCTGATTTTGCTATCGAAAACAATCACATAAAAGGAACTTTGTTTAATTTCGGAATTCAAGAAAGTACAATTCCTGAAATTTTGGTTTCTTATTATAATGACAAGAAAGAACTGATTTACGTGGATCATTTCTTTATGCGTGAAGGTGTTCGTGTGCAACGCAAGAATTATTTTGATTACGAATTGCTGAATTTAAAAAAATGCAAAACACTAAAATCATCGTTGGAAAATTGTTTTGTGAATGGTTTGGCCAATGAATCAATTTCTAATGCAGTGGTTCCAAATCGGAAAACTTCTCAAAATCAGGAACAATTACAAAAAGTAAAAGGTAACGGATTTGATTACATCAAAATCGAAATTAATAATTATGTAGGAAATCCAAGATGATGAAAAAAGCAATTTACATATTATTTTTATTGAGTGCTTTGCTCCTTTTGGCATTCGGAACTGCTTTGGTTTCGGATAAAAAAGCGTCGTTTGAATTGGTTTCGAATACTAAAACTTTCACTGCTGGAAATTCAATTAAACTGGAATTTCATCCGAATTCTGACAGTGAAAAACCCCAACTTTTCATCATTCATTCGTACGGCAAAACATTACTTGATGCAACTGTTAAAAAAGGAAATTACATTTTTAAAATTCCTGAAAATTATTGCAAAAAAACAGGTGAAGTTTCATGGTTTTTAATCAACGAAAATGAAACAAGAAGTTCAGGAACTTTTGAAATTCTGCCAAATGATACAACTAAAACTGTCGTTGAAAATTATCTTGGACCACGAACCATTCTAGCTGGCGGAAAAGAATTCACGATGATGGTAACGGTTCCAACTGATGGTTTTGACAATCCGAAAAAAGAAAACACTACTGTGATTTTGAAACATCAATTTTTGCAAAACGTAACCAATCTCAATTTAAAAACTAAAAACTTTATTGCTTGGTACGACATCTATTCTCCAAATAAATCAGGAAAAATGTTGGTTTCAACAGAATGTGACAAAATCGCAACCAAAGAAATTGAAACCGAAATCTATCCAAATATTGCAACCAATTTTACTATAGATTACAAAAGAAATCACGAGTTTGCCGATGGAAATCAGATTACGCATTTTACAACATCTAGCATAAAAGACCAGTACGGAAATGTGGTTAGCGATGGCACTTTGGTTTCGTTCCTTATCAAAACTAAAAACAATTTGGTATTGAAAACTTTTGGAACAACGATAAACGGAATTGCTTCAGCTCAATTATTGCATCCAGATCATCAAGAAGTATATTCTGTGAAAGGATTTGTAACCGGAATTGCCGAAAGTAATTCAATCACCATCAATTACAAACCAATTATTTCAACATTCGGTTATTCCTTTTCAAATAAAAATAGAACGCTTAAAGTTGGACCAATTACAAGTTTTATGAATCAATTGGTTCCTGATGGAATAAAAGTTATTGTAAAGATTTTATATAAAGATAAATTAGTGGCAACTTTACAAGAAGATACATACAAAGGATTAGCCATTTTTGAGCTTTCCGAAGATTTTTATAAAGAGAAAAACTATCGTTTTGAAATCACAACATTAGGCATTACCAAACAAACAGAAACACTAAACTATGAGCTTAATAAATAATAAAAACACGATTCGTACGGTCTTGCTTAGCTCATTTATTTTACTAAATGTGTTGTTGCTTTTTGCTTTGAGTAGCATTTTAGAATATTTAAATACTGGCGCCGATAGAACTTCGATGTTGCATTTGGAAAAAGAAACTGTGAATACTTATTTACCAAAAGTTATTTGGGAAAAACTGAATAACGTAGGTAGAGAAATGGAGCAAAATACCTTAAAAACAATTGAAAAAGACTATTTATTTTCATGGTACATCAAAAATAAATCGTTAGAAAACAATAAAAAAAATGGCATAGAAGATTATTACACACAAAATGCTCGAGTGAATTTGTACAACAGCATTGATTATAATTTGAAAAACAAAATCACAATTGAAAGTACTACTTTAAAACACAATCCGAAATTGGAATTTTATAGTGAAAACGGACAACAAGTGGTTTTTACTGATAAAAATGTCATCGAATTTCAAAAAGTTTATAAAGACAAAAAATTAATTTCAGAAGTTCAAGATACGGCAACCTACAAAGTTTTGATGTTGTTGGAAGATGGTTTTTGGCGCATTCGTCACATTCAAAAAATGAAACCTGAACCAATTAAAAAAGACACTTTGAAAGTCAATCCGGAATTCAAAGTTGTTGGAAAAAAGATAAAGTACAACAATTCCGATTTTATAAGTAAAGGAATAAATTACTATCCTAAAAATTCGGCTTGGGATACTTTTGGCGATCGATTCAACAAAGATACCATTGCAAAAGATTTTGATATTATCAAAAAATCAAAGCTGAATTCGATTCGGATTTTTATTCAATATGAAGATTTTGGTAAAGCAGATATTAAACCTGAAAAACTAGAAAAACTTAAAACTTTATTGGATTTGGCAGAAGCAAAAAACCTGAAAGTTGTGGTGACTTTATTTGACTTTTACAGTGATTATACTTTAGAAAGTTGGACATTGACTAGTAGACATGCCGAAAAAATTGTTACTGCCTTTAAAGATCATAAAGCTATAATTGCTTGGGATATTAAAAACGAACCGAATTTAGATTTTGAAAATCGAGACAAAAACAATGTATTGAATTGGTTGCAACAAATGATTATTGTAATTAAAGAAAATGACCCGAATCATTTGGTTACAATTGGTTGGTCGAATTCGTACGAAGCTACCAATTTAGAAGACAAAGTAGATTTTGTTTCCTATCATTTTTATAATGCTATTGACGATTTTGAAACTGAATATGCAATCTTAGAT
>NZ_DQDX01000001.1:40607-47769 GCF_003525665.1 Flavobacterium sp. | reverse complement strand
GTATATTTAGACATTGAAGAAATTTTAAGTTATTTCAATATAACATTTCAAATTTCTTACCATTACAATCCAGGCGATGATGATAGTCTGTGGGTCGGTTATGTTCTTGAAAATAAAAAGCTAGACTATTGCAATTTTCCAGATCTTGAGGATTTTGTCAATCCTATTATAAATCTCAGAGGCTATCGTAGCTTTCATAACCTAAAAGAAGAATTTGAATCTGACAGATCGACATATGAAAATAAGATACCTACTATTTTAGAAACTGTAAAAACGGAGTTTAAAAAAAATTACGTTTTAAAGAAAGAAATGGACTATGAATACAAACTTACACCTATTTTAAGACAAGAAATAATACATTCTATATGTATGGATGGATGGGATAAAACAATAAATTCATTGGAAAAAATTTTTGATAAATTTACTCAAAAAGCAAAACAAACTAGTTTTCCAATAAAATACAGTCTATCAATGACAGGTAATAAATAAGAAATGACTTTATTTTGTTAAATAACCGCACGCTAGCGCGAGCTTCTAGCTCGTGCACGCAAAAAAATAAAACTTAAAATTACAATTTTAGAATAAATATTAATTAGATAGTGGACACGAGCTTGAAGCTCGTGCTAGCCTTTAGAAACGTCCTAACGCTTAATCAAAACCACCTACAAATAAAAAGTCTCATTCTTAACACTTATCCCTTTTTCTTCTAGAACAGAAAAAAGATACAAGCTGTGGTTGGGTTCGTATTTTTCTGTACCGCTTTGGTACCATTTGGATAAAACATTTAACTGAAAAGGTGTGTAATCGTTAGTGTCAATATTCAAACCTAATAATCCTGCTAAAAGAAAATCTTCAAGAACTTCTTTAGTGATTACTCGTTTTGGGATTCCACTTGATAAGCTTCCGTTCCAACTTTCATAATCCAATCTTCCAGCATTAAATCCTGTTGAAAATGCTTCGTTTGTACTATCTATATCAACTTGAGAATTGGGATTCATACCCACAAAATAGCCCTCAAAATAGTCTTGTCTGTAAATAGGATTGAAAATTTTATTCATAACCAACAGTTACTTGTTTGTAATTATGAATCAAATTTAGAAAGATTACTCTTACCTAACTCTAAAAATCGTTGAAAGGAAAATATAGTCTTTAAACCACACCGGCTATGTATTTAGTCGATAAAATTGAAGTTTAATTCCCATAAAAAAATCCCGATGTTACTCGGGATTCTTACTTTTATTTACTCAAATACATTTTTCGTCTACTGTATAATTCGTAGAACTGATCGTCTTTTAAATCATCAATAAACAAAATACTTTCTCCGGTAGATTTCATTTCTGGTCCGAGTGCTTTGTTTACGTTTTTAAATTTACTGAAAGAGAAAACCGGTTGCTTAATAGCATAACCTTTGAATTGCGGATTAAAAGTGAAATCGGTTACTTTATTGTGTCCTAACATAACCTTAGTTGCATAATTCACATAAGGTTCGCCATAAGCTTTCGCAATAAACGGAACCGTTCTCGATGCTCTTGGATTGGCTTCGATGATGTAAACCGTATCGTCTTTTATAGCAAATTGGATATTAATCAAACCAACCGTTTGTAAAGCCAAAGCGATTTTCTTAGTATGATCTTTTATTTGTTGCATCACAAACTCACCCAAATTAAATGGTGGCAAAGTAGCATTAGAATCACCTGAGTGAATTCCGCAAGGCTCGATGTGTTCCATAATTCCGATGATATACACATTTTCTCCATCGCAAATGGCATCTGCTTCTGCTTCTATTGCTCCATCCAAATAATGGTCAAGTAATAATTTATTTCCTGGAATCGATTTTAATAAATCAATTACATGTTCTTCTAATTCTTGCTTGTTGATTACGATTTTCATTCCTTGTCCACCCAAAACATAAGAAGGACGAACTAACAATGGGAAATCTAAACTATCAGCTAATTTAGAAGCTTCATCTGCACTTTCAGCAATTCCGAATTTTGGAAACGGAATATTTAATTCGGTTAATAATTCAGAAAAACGTCCTCTGTCTTCGGCTAAATCTAAAGCGTCAAATGAAGTTCCAAGAATTTTGATTCCGTATTTAGATAATTTTTCTGCTAGTTTTAAAGCCGTTTGTCCACCTAATTGTACGATTACGCCTTCTGGTTTTTCGTGGCGAATGATGTCGTAAATGTGTTCCCAAAAAACGGGTTCGAAATATAATTTATCTGCTGTATCAAAATCGGTTGAAACCGTTTCTGGATTACAGTTTATCATGATTGTTTCGTAACCACATTCCTTCGCAGCTAAAACTCCGTGAACACAAGAATAGTCAAATTCAATTCCTTGTCCGATTCTATTTGGACCAGAACCTAAAACTACCACTTTCTTTTTATCGGTTACGATGCTTTCGTTATGAACGTATCTTTCTCCATTAGCTGTTTGAATTTCAGCTTCGAAAGTTGAGTAATAATATGGCGTTTTTGCTTTAAATTCGGCAGCACAAGTGTCCACCAATTTATAAACACGCTTGATGTTCATGTCATCACGCAATTTATAAACCTGACTTTCTAAACAACCCAACATGTGTGCAATTTGGCGGTCTCCGTAACCTTTTTGCTTTGCTTCAAGTAATAATTCTTTTGGCAAAGTATCTATTTTATAGTTTGTGATTTCTCTTTCCAACAAATACAATTCTTCGTATTGTTTCAAGAACCACATATCGATTTTAGTAATTTCGTGGATTCTGCTTAACGGAATTCCCATTGCGATGGCATCGTAAATCACAAAAACTCTATCCCAACTTGCGTAAGTTAGTTTTTCAATAATTTGTTCGTAGTTTTTATAACCTTTTCCGTCTGCACCAAGTCCGTTTCGTTTAATTTCCAGCGATTGTGTTGCTTTGTGAAGCGCTTCTTGAAACGAACGACCAATTCCCATAACTTCTCCAACCGATTTCATTTGAAGTCCCAAAGTTCTATCGGCACCTTCAAATTTGTCGAAATTCCAACGTGGTATTTTTACGATAACATAATCTAAAGTTGGTTCGAATAACGCTGAAGTTGATTTGGTAATTTGGTTTTGAAGTTCATCTAAGTTGTAACCCAAAGCTAGTTTCGAAGCGATTTTTGCAATTGGATAACCAGTAGCTTTTGATGCTAAGGCAGAAGAACGAGAAACTCTCGGATTGATTTCGATAGCCACAATATCTTCTTTTTCATCTGGCGAAACAGCGAATTGCACGTTACAACCTCCAGCAAAATTTCCGATGGAACGCATCATCAGAATTGCCATATCACGCATCTTTTGGAACGTTGTATCTGATAAAGTCATCGCTGGCGCAACTGTAATTGAATCTCCGGTATGAATTCCCATTGGATCCATGTTTTCGATAGAACAGATGATTACTACGTTGTCGTTTTTATCACGTAAAAGTTCTAATTCGTATTCTTTCCAACCCAATAAAGCTTTGTCAATCAACACTTCGTGAATTGGTGACATTTCTAAACCATAAGTTAGTTTTTCGTCAAATTCTTCTTTGCTGTGTACAAACGCTGCTCCTGTTCCACCAAGTGTAAACGATGGACGAATTACTAATGGAAAACCAAATTCTTGGGCAATTTCTTTACCTTTTAAGAACGAAGTTGCTGTTTTTGCTGGCGCTGCAGGAATTCCGATTTTCTCTAATAATTGTTTGAATTGCTCACGGTCTTCAGTAATGTTAATCGCATTTACATCAACACCAATCATTTTTACATTAAAGTCTTCCCAAATTCCTTTTTCGTCGGCTTCTAAACACAGGTTTAAAGCTGTTTGTCCGCCCATTGTAGGAAGAACAGCATCAATTTGAGGATGTTCTTTTAGGATTTGGATGATTGATTTGGTTGTTAATGGTAATAAATACACATGATCGGCCATACTTGGGTCGGTCATGATGGTTGCTGGATTGGAATTGATAAGAATTACTTCAATTCCTTCTTCACGAATAGAACGCGCTGATTGTGAACCTGCGTAGTCAAATTCGCATGCTTGCCCAATAACGATTGGACCTGAACCAATAATTAAAACCGATTTGATTGAATTGTCTTTTGGCATTGTAGTTTGTTTGTTGTGTTGTTGTTATGAAACCTTTAGTTTATAAATTTAAAAAATAGTATAAATTTAAAACTGTACTTTACTGATAAGCTTAGCCCTGATAGCAGTGGAAATCCTTTTTAATTTTTCTTTAAAATTAAAAAGATTGCAACGAATAGCAGGAAATAGCTTCTAAAAATTATTAAATTTTATGAACAAGTTTAAAAAAAAGCCGCTACTAATAAAAGTAACGGCTAGATATTGATTAGAAACTAATCATTATTTTTTGTGTCTTGGTTCAGAAGATACAGTTAACTTATGTCTTCCTTTAGCTCTACGACGCGCAAGGACTTTTCTTCCATTTGCAGAAGCCATTCTGTCCATAAATCCGTGTTTATTTCTTCTTTTTCTTTTCGATGGTTGAAACGTTCTTTTGCTCATTGCTTTTTATCTTTAAAATCGTATAATAATCTTTTCTTGAGGTCTTTTTTAAACCGAGTGCAAATATACAATGATTTTTATTACTTGCAAGTAGTTTTTTAAAAATATTTTAATTTCTATTTATTATCTTTGCAACCTCAAAAATACAAAATTATGTTTAACAAAAATATCAAACTTGTTTTAACCGGATTAATCTTTATTGCTGCGATATGGCAGTTTACTGAAAGCAACATTGGAAATGGGATTTTCCTTATATTATTGTCTTTGATTCCGTTGTTTCTTTATTTCAAAAATGAATATATTTTAATGGCTTTCTTACAATTACGTAAGCAAAATTTTCCTGGAGCAAAAGCTTGGTTGGACAAAATTAAAAATCCAGAAACGGCTTTGGTGCGCAAACAACAAGGTTATTACAATTACTTAAACGGAATTATGTTGTCGCAAACCAACTTACTTCAAGCAGAAAAATACTTCAAAAAAGCAATTGAACTAGGTTTAAGCATGGATATGGATTTGGCTGTAGCAAAATTAAACTTAGCTGGTGTAGCGCTTTCTAGAAGAAGAAAACTAGAAGCAACCAACTTGATTGCCGAAGTTAAAAAACTAGACAAACAAGGTATGCTAAAAGACCAAATC
This sequence comes from Flavobacterium sp., assembly GCF_003525665.1. Classification (GTDB taxonomy): domain Bacteria; phylum Bacteroidota; class Bacteroidia; order Flavobacteriales; family Flavobacteriaceae; genus Flavobacterium. The sequence goes on along the minus strand of NZ_DQDX01000001.1, from coordinate 42,624 downwards.
AAGATGATGAAAGATCAGATGAAGAAGATTTAATTGTAGTTTCGGGTTTCGAGTTACGAGTTACGAGTTTCTTTAAATAGAAAAAAGTTCGCAAATGCGAACTTTTTTTATGGACAATATTTTCAACTCGAAACCCGAAACTCGAAACTTGCTAGTAACCTTGCGTTGGAATTTCTATTTGATATACTTTCTTCGTTGGATTGGCTAATTTTTTATCGCGCAACCATGGATTGTGTATTTTTAATATTTTGTAATTGATTCCTTGTGTTTTTGCAAATGTTGCTAAGTCGGTTATTGTACTATCAACAGTTACAACTTTGGTTGGAATGTTTGAATACAACTCATATTTGGCAATGTCAAATCCGTACAAAGATGGATTTTTCATGATTTCTTTTAATGCTAAGATTCTGAAAACATATCTAGACGTTTCATCGGTAAGCAACAAATCGTAATAATCATTTACTTTTTGCTCGTCGATTTTGTTGTTTACTCCAGTCATTCCACCATTATAAGATGCTGCTGCCAATGTCCACGAGCCAAATTTTTCTTTCGCTTTTAGCAAATATTTACAAGCAGCTTCGGTAGATTTTTGTAAATGGTAACGTTCGTCTACGGTTTCGCTAACTTCCATCCCTTTTTCTTTTGCAGTTTCTGGCATAAATTGCCAAACGCCTCTTGCTCCTGCTGATGAAACGGCGTTTACTAATGCGCTTTCAATTACGGCTAAATATTTAAAATCGTCTGGAACTCCGTATTGTTTTAATATTGGTTCAATAATCGGAAATGCACGATTGGCACGTTTAATAACTAAAATTGTTGACGAATGAAGATTGGCATTAACCAATAGTTCTCTATCGAATCGTTCTTTTACATCGGCAATTTGCAACGGAGCTTTTTCTCCGGCAAAATCAACTTCGGTTGGAAAATATTGCGTTGTTCCTTCTTTGAGCATTTTCTCTTTCTGATTGCCACTTATGGAGTAAATAAATAATCCGCTGGCGAATACTAAAAATAATGTAGCTCCAAATAGTTGTATCTTTTTCATCTTTCAATTCTTTTGTTGATATACAAAACTACAAAAACCATTCCGAAACTTGGGAAGAAAACCTATAGTTCTTGATCTAAAATGATTTTAGGCAAGTTTTGATTGAACCATTTATATCGATTTAAAATCATTAAATGAGTTCCGCCTTTTACATTTATAAATTTCTTGATGTTTTTTACCGGAAAAACCTCATCGGCATCACCTTGAATATGAATGACTTTGGCATCTACTTCTACTCTTTCCCAACAAACCATTTGTTCGATTGCCCAATCTAAATAGTCTTTTTCTCGCCTGTGCAAATACTGCTCGTACAGTTTTAACTTCTTTTTTAAAACATCACCAAAAGCAAATTTTGTAAGCAATTCAACGTCTTGCATCAAACCTGTTGGCAGTAATTTATAGGCTTTTGTGGTTTTGGCAAACTTTAATCTTCGCGGTAACTCGGCGTTGCATTTTACACTTGAAACGATAATTAATTTCTTCAAATTTAGAAACTGCGCCATTTCTTGAACTAAAACGCCTCCGAAAGAAACACCAACTAAAACGGCATTTTCGTGTTTTACCTTTTCGGCCATTCGCTTGGCATAACTTTGTAACGTTTCATTTTTATTGGGTAAAAACCATTCTAGCAGATGCATTTCAAAGGTATCTTTTGGCAATTCAATACGCTCAAAAATAGAAGGACTAGCTGCTAATCCTGGCATAAAATATACTGGAATTTTAGTCATAACTTTAACTTATTTTCGGTAGATTTATCCATAATTTATTCCGAAATTTGCATAAAATTAATTTATTTATCCCACTTATACATGAACTCAGAGTTAATTTTAGAAAAAATGGAAATTAAAGACAACACTTTTGCTCGACAATTTGAAACTTTAGTTGATGGAAAGCTGATTTCGGTTGAGTATTCTTTCCAAGAAAAGAAAATATTTCTAACTAGAATTAATGTTCCAGAAGGATTTACAGACA
>NZ_DQDX01000001.1:13513-40451 GCF_003525665.1 Flavobacterium sp. | reverse complement strand
GATTTCAGGTTGCAGATTTCAGATTTCAGGTTGCAGATTTCAGATATTAAAAATTCCAAATTCCAAGTCTATGTTATTGGAATTTGGAATTTTTATTTTGGAATTTTATTTTTTATCTTTATCAAATGAATTCTGAAGAACTAAATCATAACATTCTTTCCTTTTTTGAAACTATTCAGAAATATTATGGTTGCAAAACCGAGATTACAGAAGGTTTGTATTCTGACATTGAAGATTTAGACGCCAATTTGACAACCTGGAATTTATCGGAATTTGAATTTACTCGTTCAGCTTATCGAACCAATGGTAAGCGATTCATGTTTGAAGGAAACGGAATGTACTACGAAATTTCAGGTGAACGAATCATCGAATTCAAACAACCAGGCAGAAACAAATTTGAATTTATCGAACAATACAGTGAAACTGTTTTTAGGATTACTAAGATTCGGTTTCATTACAAATATTAGAAATTCCAAATTTTTAAATTCCAAATTCCAATTCTAAACAGTTGGAATTTGGGATTTTTCGTTTTGAAATTCCAACCTCACACTTCCATCTTCATCTATTCGTGTTAAATTAATTTCGTGTAAAGTATTGACTAATTCTGGATTCCAAGGTGTTTTTACTTTTACGTAATTTTCTGTAAATCCGTGAATGTAACCTTCTTTATTTTCTGATTCAAATAAAACGGTTCTGTTGGTTCCAATTTGACTTTCGTAAAAGGCACGACGTTTTTTAACCGATAATCCGCGAAGCATCTTACTTCTTTTCGAACGAACATTCATCGGAACTACATTTTCCATAGTTGCCGCTTCAGTATTATCTCTTTCAGAATAGGTAAAAACGTGTAAATACGAAATATCTAATTCATTCAAGAAATTATAGGTTTCTAAGAAATGCTCATCTGTTTCACCCGGAAAACCTACAATTACGTCAACACCAATGCATGCATGTGGCATTACTTTTCGGATATTTTCCACTCGATCTACATAAACTTCACGTTGGTAACGACGTTTCATTTTACCCAAAATTTCATTACTTCCAGATTGCAACGGAATATGAAAATGAGGAACAAATGTTCTACTTTTTGAAACAAAATCGATGGTCTCGTTTTTCAAAAGATTTGGTTCTATGGAAGAAATTCGCAAACGTTCTATTCCTTCTACTTCGTCTAAAGCTTTTACTAAATCTAGAAAAGTATGCTCGTGTTTTTTATTTCCGAATTCACCTTTTCCGTAATCGCCAATATTTACACCAGTCAGAACAATTTCTTTAATACCTTGTTGCGAAATTTCGTAAGCATTTTTCAATACATTTTCTAAAGCATCACTTCTAGAAATTCCGCGAGCTAATGGAATGGTGCAATACGTACATTTGTAATCGCATCCATCTTGCACTTTTAGAAACGCACGCGTTCTGTCACCAATAGAATAACTTCCTACGTAGAAATCGGCTTCTTCAATTTCGCACGAATGAATTTCGCCCATGTCATTTTTGGACAAATCATTGATATAATCAGTAATTTTGAATTTTTCTGTAGCACCAAGAACTAAGTCGACTCCATCAACTGCAGCTAATTCTTCTGGTTTTAATTGCGCATAACAACCAACGGCAGCAACGAATGCTTTATCGTTGAGTTTCATGGCTTTTTTAACTATTTGCTTGAATTGTTTATCGGCGTTTTCTGTAACCGAACACGTGTTAATCACGTACATATCGGCAACTTCTTCAAAATCAACTCTATCAAAACCTTCGTCTTGAAAATTTCTCGCAATGGTTGAAGTTTCTGAGAAGTTCAATTTGCATCCCAAAGTGTAGAATGCGACTTTTTTTCTGTTTTCCATAAGTAAGCTCAATTAATGAAATCGTTGTCAAAAAATTGAGTTTGCAAATTTACGGACAAAATTTCTATTTATAAAACGCTTGAAAACAAAAGACCGCAAATTCGCAAATTAATTATAAAATTTGCGAATTTGCGGTTAAATAATTTATACAAAAATTACTCTTTTCTATATTTCTTAGTTTCTTCGAAAACGTGTTCTAAAATTTTAGCTTCTTCCTCAGAAAATTCTACATTTCTTCTTGCCATCACAATTTTAGCCGTTTGGAATGCTTTGTTGGTTAAGTAAGTTGCAAATCCAGAAGCGCCACCCCAAGAAAAACTTGGTACAAAATTTCTAGGAAAACCACTTCCAAAGATATTAGTTGAAACTCCAACAACAGTTCCAGTATTGAACATTGTGTTTATTACGCATTTACTGTGATCGCCCATCATTAATCCGCAGAATTGAAGTCCGGTTTTGGCGAAACTTTCTGTTTCATAACTCCAAAGTCTTACTTCTTCGTAGTTGTTTTTTAGATTCGAATTATTAGAATCGGCACCAATATTACACCATTCTCCAAGAACTGAATTTCCTAAAAATCCGTCGTGACCTTTATTAGAATAACCAAAAAGAACCGAATTACTTACTTCGCCACCAATTACAGAATGTGGTCCAACGGTTGTTGCGCCATAAACTTTGGACGCTAATTTCACTCTTCCAGATTCGCATAAAGCAAATGGTCCGCGGATAACTGAACCTTCCATGATTTCTGCATTTTTACCTATATAAATTGGTCCGGTTGAAGCGTTTAAAGTCACAAACTCTAGCTTTGCTCCTTCTTCGATAAATACATTTTCGGGCGCAATTACATTTACGGATTTTGGAATAGGTTGCGATGTTCTATCGTCTGTTATTAATTCGAAATCTTCTCGTAGTGCAATATCATTTTTGGCAAAAATATCCCAAGTGTTTTCAATTGTGATGCAATCTTCATTGAATTCGATAATTTCATAAGTATCAAAATCTACTTCTTCTTGAGTTTCATTGGTGTAAAACGCAATTACTTCATCACCTTTAAAAATAGCTTGATTTTTCTCCAAATTTCTCACCATTTCAGATAAAATATCGTTGGGTAAAAAAGAAGCGTTGATCATTACATTGTCTTCCATTTCTACCATTGGGTATTTTTCTGAAAGGTATTCTTCGGTTAAAGTTGTAGTTGTATAACCTAAATATTTCTCCCATTTTTCACGAATAGTTAGAATTCCAACACGGATTTCTGCAACAGGTCGAGTAAATGTAAATGGTAAAAGTGCGTTTCTAACGGTTCCGTCAAATAAGATATAATTCATAATGTATATTGTTAGAGACAATGCAATGCATTGTCTGTACTTAGAGCGACAATGAAATCCATTATCTGTACAAAGTTACAAAAGTTTGTTACATAAAAAAACCCCGAATAAATTCGAGGTTTTAATAAAATTTGAACGACTAAAAAATAAATTATTTTGTTTTCTTAGCGTATTTGCTGTTGAATTTATCAATACGTCCTGCAGTATCAATAAGTTTAGATTTACCTGTGTAAAATGGGTGAGATGTTCTAGAAATCTCCATTTTGTAAACTGGATATTCAACTCCTTCGTGAGTGATAGTTTCTTTAGTTTCTACTGTAGATTTAGTAATAAAAACATCTTCGTTTGACATGTCTTTAAAAGCAACTAATCTGTAATTTTCTGGGTGAATTCCTTGTTTCATCTTGTAAATCTTTTATTTGTTAATGAAGTAGTTTGTTGTGAAGCTTTTACACTAAAAGGTATCAACTGGCTACGACTTTTAATTATTATTTTTATTTGAGTGTGCAAAAATACAACTATTTTTTATAATTCAAATGTTTAGTTGCATTTTTTTTCTAATAAACTACAAAATTATTTTTCAAACATTAATACCATTATTACTATATTTGTAGATTAATTATATCTTGTAAATATGGAAAAAAATACTTCTCCTGCTAAGTCTGGAATTACGTATGGTGTGCTTTTTGGAGCAATAATGATTTTAGAATTTGTTCTTGGTTATGCCTTTAAAGTAGATCCTGCATCAAACCCAACATTTGGAACAATTATGAATGTTCTAAATTTTCTAGTTCTTCCTATATTATTCATCTACATTAGTTGTAATGACTTTAAAATGAAACTGAATGATGGATTTTTAACATTGGGGAATGCGTTGAAAATTGGAGTTACCGTTTGTATCATTGCAGCCGTTTTATATAGTATTTTTTCGGTTATATTTAATCTTATTTCACCAGAATACATGAATGAGATGTATGATAAAGTGGCTGATATGATGATTGAAAAAAATCCAGAAATGACACAAGAGCAAATTGAAATGAGTATTTCAATGATGAAAAAATTCGCTAATCCTGCTATTGCTATTCCAGCTACTATAGTAATGTATGCCTTTATTGGACTTATATATTCGTTAATAATTGGAGCAATTATAAAAAAAGAACCGAATCAAGGTTTCTAAAATGAATTTATCTATAGTTATCCCATTATTAAACGAACAAGAATCGTTACCCGAGTTGCATTCATGGATTTACAAAGTCATGAAGGAACACAATTATTCGTATGAAGTTATTTTTATTGACGACGGAAGTACTGATGCTTCTTGGCAAATCATAGAAGAACTTTCACAAAAAGATAGTAATGTAAAAGGTATCAAATTTTTAAGAAATTACGGAAAATCGCAAGCGTTACATGCTGGATTTGCTAAAGCTCAAGGTGATGTCATTATTACTATGGATGCCGATTTGCAAGATAGTCCAGATGAAATTCCGGGTCTTTTTAAAATGATTACTGAACAAAATTTTGACTTGGTTTCTGGTTGGAAAAAGAAACGTTATGACTCTGTTGTTTCTAAAAATTTACCATCAAAATTATTTAATTGGGCTGCGAGAAAAACTTCCGGCGTTTACTTAAATGATTTTAATTGCGGATTGAAAGCTTACAAGAATATTGTTATCAAAAACATAGAAGTTTCGGGAGAAATGCACCGTTATATTCCGGTTTTGGCTAAAAATGCTGGTTTTGGAAAAATTGGTGAGAAAGTTGTTATTCATCAAGCTCGAAAATATGGTGAATCTAAATTTGGAATGAGTCGTTTTATTAACGGATTTTTAGATTTGATAACCATTTGGTTTTTATCACGTTATGGAAAACGTCCGATGCATTTATTTGGTGCGTTTGGTGTTTTGATGTTTTTACTTGGATTGGTTTCAACTGGTTTTATAATATTTTTCAAACTATTTAAATTGTATAATGGTTACGACACAATTTTAGTAACTAATAATCCGTTGTTTTACATTGCTTTAACAGCTATGGTTATTGGAACACAGTTGTTTCTTGCAGGATTTTTGGGCGAGATTATTCTTAGAACAAAAAACAATGAAGAACGTTATAAAGTTGCTACCGAAGTAAATTTATAGACTCTGAGAATTGATTTGGTTTTGAAAATGTAAGATTACAAATTTAAAACAACCTTTGATTAAACAAATAAGTTAACAAATTGGCTTAGCCCTGATTGCAATGGAAATCCTTTTTCTTTTTTCTTTAAAAAGGAAAAGATTGAAATGGAAAGCAGGATTAGCTTCAAATAAAAATAATTATATGCAAATTGAACAAACTATTTTGGACAAAGTGAATGAGTGGTTGACACCAACATTTGACGAATCTACACAAGATGCAATTAAGGAAATGATGACTTCTTCTCCGAAAGAATTGGAAGAAAGTTTTTATAAAAATTTGGAGTTTGGAACTGGCGGAATGCGCGGAATTATGGGCGTTGGAACCAACCGAATTAACAAATATACGTTAGGAAAAAACACGCAAGGTTTGTCTAATTACATGACAAAAACGTTTCCTGGTGAACAATTGAAAGTGGCGATTGCTTATGATTGTCGTCATAACAGTGACACGTTGGCGAAAGTAGTTGCCGATGTTTTTTCTGCTAATGGAGTTCATGTGTATTTATTTAATGAAATGCGAACTACACCAGAATTATCATTTGCTGTAAAACATTTAAATTGTCATGCCGGAATTGTCTTAACAGCTTCGCACAATCCACCAGAATACAATGGATACAAAGTATACTGGCAAGATGGCGGACAATTGGTTCCACCGCAAGATGGCGAAATTATTAAGTTAATTGAAGCGTTGAATTATGACGAAATTAAGTTTGCAGCTAACGAAAATTTAATAGAATACATCGATACTGAAGTTGATGCTGCTTTTGAAAAATCTACAGTAGAAAATTGTAGTTTCAATACGCCAACATTGGCTAAAGAAAATTTAAAAATAGTTTATACGTCGTTACACGGAACTTCGATTAAGTCAATTCCGAGTGTTTTGGCAAAAGCTGGGTACACTGATGTAAATATTGTTGCTGAACAAGCCGAACCAGACGGAAATTTCCCAACGGTAAAATCTCCAAATCCAGAAGAACCAGAAGCATTGACGATGGCATTGGCATTAGCCGAAAAAACAAATGCTGATATTGTTATTGGAACCGATCCAGATTCTGATAGAGTTGGCGTTGCCGTGAGAAATACAGAAGGTGAAATGGTTTTACTAAACGGAAACCAAACTATGGTTATCATGACAGCATTTCTATTAGAACAATGGAAACGCGCTGGAAAAATTACTGGAACCGAGTTTATTGGCTCAACAATTGTTTCAACACCGATGATGCAAGAATTAGCATCGGCTTATGGTGTAGAATGCAAAGTTGGATTGACCGGTTTCAAATGGATTGCCAAAATGATTAAAGATTTTCCAAATCAGAAATTTATTGGTGGCGGCGAAGAAAGTTTCGGATTTATGGTTGGTGATGCTGTTCGAGATAAAGATGCAGTTGGCGCTACCCTATTGGTTTGCGAAATTGCTGCTCAAGCAAAAGCTGCTGGAAGTACATTATATCAAGAACTTTTAAATTTATATGTTGATCACGGATTTTATAAAGAATACCTAATTTCATTAACCAAAAAAGGTATTGACGGATTGAAAGAAATTAATCAGATGATGATTGATTTACGCGAAAATCCAGTTTCTGAAATTGATGGACAACGAGTGGTTTGTATTGAAGATTATGATAATTCGACTTCTAGAAATATGTTTTCTGGTGAAATTGAAACATTGGATATTCCAAAATCTAATGTTTTGATTTATTACCTAGAAGATGGTTCTAAAATATGCGCTCGTCCAAGTGGAACTGAACCAAAAATTAAGTTCTATTTTAGTGTAAATACTACTTTAGATTCGACTGAAAATGCTAAATCAGTTGAGGCTGAATTAGACGAAAAAATTAAAAATATAATCGCTGGAATGAATTTGATCTAATGGATGAAAATTTAAAAAAAATAATTCCTTTTGCAAAAAAATATAAGCATAACGTAGTTTGGAACGTTATTCACAATATTTTATATGCTCTTTTTGGAACAATTGGAATGGTGATGATTTTTCCGGTTCTGAAAGTTCTTTTTGGGAATGAGGAAAAAATAACCAAATTACCTGTCTATAAAGGAATTACAACAATTGATTCTTATCTAAACGATACTCTTTTTTATTATGTGAATTATTATTCCGAAACTTACGGTGATAATTACGCGTTATTACTGACGGTTTCTTTAGTAGTTACTACATTTTTATTTAAAAATTTGTTTGGATATCTAGGTTTACAACATTTAACAAAATTAAAAACTGGTGTTCTAAGAGATTTACGTGAAAAAATGTTCAAAAAAATTGTTGAACTACCTATTCCTTATTATTCTGAAAAAAGAAAAGGCGATATAATGTCGCGAATGTTGGGTGATATTAATGAAGTTCAAAATTCATTTTTCATGGTTTTAGAACTTATTGTAAAAGAACCTCTTACAATAATTTTTTCGTTAATCGCAATGATTAACATAAGTTGGAAACTTACTTTATTTGTATTTATATTCATTCCAATTTCTGGATTTATTATTTCTAAAATTGGAAAATCGCTTAAAGGAAAATCTGCACGCGCACAACAAGAAAATGGGCGATTAATCTCTGTAGTAGAAGAAACTTTATCTGGATTGAAAGTGGTTAAAAGCTACAATGCTGAAAGTTTTTTTTCGCAAACATTTAATAATTCAGTAAATCAGTTATATAAATTAACGAATAGCATTGGAAAGAAGAACAATTTGGCGTCGCCAATGTCAGAATTTCTTGGGATCATTGTTATTGCTGTTCTACTTTTTTATGGAGGAAATTTAGTGTTGATTGAAAAATCTTTAGATGGTTCATTATTCATTTCCTACATTGCTTTGGCTTACAATATTTTAACTCCAGCAAAAGCAATTTCAAAAGCTTCATATCAAGTTAAAAACGGATTGGCTGCAGCGGAACGTGTCTTTGAAGTTTTAGAAGTTGAAAATACTATTACTGATAAGGATAATGCGTTAGAATTGAAAGAATTCACTGAAAACATTGAATTAAAAAACATTACGTTTGCCTACAATGACGAACCAGTTTTAAAGAATTTTTCATTATCAATTCCAAAAGGAAAAACAGTTGCATTGGTTGGACAATCTGGTTCTGGAAAAAGTACTATTGCCAATTTATTAACGCGCTTTTATGATGTTAATGAAGGTGAAATTCTAATTGACAAACACAACATAAAAGACATAACAATGCAATCGCTGCGCGCTCTAACTGGCTTGGTTACGCAAGATAGCATCATGTTTAACGGAACAATAAAAGAAAACATTAGAATTGGAAAACAGGATGCAACCGATGACGAAATCATTGAAGCATTAAAAATTGCAAATGCCTACGAGTTTGTAAAAGATTTACCAAACGGTATCGAAACCAACATTGGCGACAGCGGAAACAAACTTTCGGGCGGACAAAAACAAAGACTTTCTATTGCTCGTGCAGTTTTAAAAAATCCACCAATTATGATTTTGGACGAAGCAACATCGGCTTTGGATACTGAAAGTGAAAAGTTCGTTCAAGTTGCTTTAGAAAATATGATGCAAAATAGAACATCCATTGTTATTGCACACCGACTTTCTACCATTCAAAAAGCGGATAAAATTGTGGTGATGAATAAAGGTAAAATCGTAGAACAAGGAACGCACGACGAACTTCTTGCTTTAAACGGAAATTATTCTAAATTGGTAATGATGCAAAGTTTTGAGTAATTAAAACTTACAATTCATACTGATTATACGACAGTTGGGTTACAAAAAATTAAAAGTTGAGTACGATGTTAATACATTTACTCAACTTTTTAATTTAAAACTACTAACCATGCTGTTCAAAATCATTTTAATACTTCATATAGTATTTGGCGCAACCGGATTAATTTTAGGATCTTTTATTTTAGTGCGAAAAAAAGGTGATGTTTTACACAAGAATCTTGGTAAAATTTTCACTCTTGCTATGATTTTAACCGGACTTTGTGCCTTTTATTTATCGTATGAACATCCCAATTTATTCTTATTTATTGTTGGCGTTTTCACGATTTACCTTTCCTTTTCTGGCTATAGAATGATTGATTTAAAAAAAGTACATCTTGGCCAAAAACCCAAATTTGTAGATACTATTGCAACTATATCAATGCTTTTAGCAAGCTTAGCTTTTCTCTATTTTGGAATAAGATTACTATTACACTCACAATTATTTGGATTAGTTTTACTATTATTTGGTACTATTAGTTTGCGATTATGTTACACCGATTACAAAGCTTATTCTGGAAAAGTTACTGATAAAATGTATTGGTTAAAAAATCACATTGGGAGAATGACTGGAGCTTATGTTGCTGCACTGACAGCGTTTTTAGTGGTAAACAATACTTTCTTACCCGATGTTTTAGTTTGGAGTTTACCCGGATTAATCGCTGGCATTTTTATAAGTAGAACCATTAAAAAGCTAAATTAATTTCATACTTTTATTAAAATTTTTTATGTACAAAAACAATCCAAATATTACACTTCCAGAAGATCCAAATACTATTGTTTGGAAATACTTGGACTTATCGAAATTCTTGGATTTGTTACTTTCCCGAAAATTGTTCATGTCACGATCGGATAAATTTGAAGATCAATACGAAGGAACTTTCAGCGAACCAACGTATGAGGAAATCAAAAAACTGTCTGTAAACAATCCAGAATTTTTAAATTATTACAAATCGCATCGTGAGAAAGTAGTAATTAGCAGTTGGCATATTAACGAATATGAATCGTTTGCCATGTGGCAGATTTTCACACAAAACAGCGAAGGTTTGGCAATTCAATCCACAATTGGTCGATTGCAAAAAGCGATGGATGTTGAGAAAGATTTTAATCAATATATTGGTGAAGTAAATTATATCGACTACAAAAAAGAGTACATTCCGTTTGACGATATGTTCTTCCCTTTCTTGTTTAAACGCAAAAGTTTTCAGTATGAACGTGAGGTTCGAATTATTGCAGATTTATCGGAACAAGAAATTAAAATAAACGACGGATTGAAAATTGAAGTTGATATTGACCAATTAATCGAAAAAATATACATTCATCCAAAATCTGAAAACTGGTATAAAAAATTGGTTATCGAATTGGTTGACAAACTCGGATTTGATTTTGAAATAGAAAAATCTGATTTGGAAAGCGATATTTTGATTTAGAATTAGTTACAATTCGGTAAGTTTTAACTTTTATGTTTCACAAATTTATCTAATTTTACGTAACTATATTTCACACCAATTGGAAATTAAATTCTTTAAGCCGAAAAATGAAGTTCTTCAAAAGTACATTGAAGGATATTACTTCTTGACGAATTCAAAATCTGATTTACCTTTAGAATATTATACGTTCCCCAACAACTATAGTATAATTTCAATAATTGAAAATTCTGAAGTTATCTATTCCGAAAGCAAAGTTATTGTTAAAGAGAAAAAAGGAACTCCATTAAGCTCCGACTTAATTTGCCATTACAAAAAAACCAATTAAATTGAGCTATGAAGGAAATATTAATGAAATAACATTTTATTTCAAACCGCTTGGTCTCAATGCTTTTTTAGAAAAATCATTATGCCATTACACCAATGATTTTTTTTCGAACTTTATACCTTTTGACGATTACAAAGAAATTTTTTCTTCCATATTGAAAGAAAATGATTTAGACAAAAAAACAGAATTGATTGAAAATTATTGGTTGTCAAAATTAAAAGACTTTCAGCATCCTTTTTTAAATCAAATGATTATTGATTTAAAAGATACCCAGAGAGACTATTCCATTTCAGATTTGGCTAAAAAACATAATACAACGCGCCAAAATCTAACCAAACATTTTGAATCAAACTTATGCAAATCGCCATCCGATTTTAAAAAAATTCAACGATTTAGAGAAGCTTTAAAATCTCAAATAAATAGCCAAACAAAAAACAATTTAACGTCTTTGAGTTATGATATGCTTTTTTACGATCAGTCGCATTTGATAAAAGATTTTAAATCATTAACAGGTTTAACTCCCAAAAAATTCTTCAAAAACATTTCATCTCAGGAGAATGGAGAAGTAAATTGGTTGTTTGTATAAGATTACATTTTTACAATTTTTATTAAAATACAATAGTTACATTTACATAAAAATAATTATCATGATAAATTTAGTTATCAAAATCGTTGTTACTCAATAAAAGTTGTAATGAGTTGTTTGTTTTAAAATATAGGAAGAGAAACTTCATATACTTCTAAAATTTTCGAATTATTTTCGAATTATTTTATCATGGAGTTTCATTTTAACTATTGACTTCATTATGAAAAAAATACTACTTTTTATACTTATCGGTATAACCTCATTCGCTCAAACTAAAAACGAAAAAATCAAAATTATCCTAATGGGAACTTTTCATTATGGAGCAACTGGAGACCGAAATTCAACCAGTTTTAAGGATTTATTTTCAGAAAAAAGACAAAAAGAATTGGATTTTATGACATCAAAACTGAATGCGTTTGGTGTGAAAAAAATTTTTATAGAAACTGATTTTCGAGATCAAAAAAAATCGGATAGTTTATATAATGTGTACAAAAATGGCTCATTAAAAGATTCTGTTTTATTGAGACGTGAAGAAGTTCAAGTGGCTTTTAGATTAGGAAAAATCAACAATCTTCCAATTATTGCAGCGGATAATCGTCAGATTTTAGATTATAATCCGATGAATGAATACGAACAAAAACATAAAGATGACAAACCAAATCCTGATTCGTTTTTTGAAGTTCCGTATCCCTTTACCGAAAAATTGAAAAAACTTTCAGAGACATCTTTACCTGAATATTATATCCAACTTAATTCTCCTTATGCTCGCCAAGCCAATCAATACGACTATCTACATTATGCAATGGCTTATGGAGAGAATGACGATTTTACTGGCGAACAATTTACCTTATCATTTTATGACCGAAATTTGAAAATTTATAATAATATTCTTCGTACTATTGACATTAAGAATGATAAAGTAATTTTGGTACTATTTGGTGCAGCTCATACCAATATTTTACGACAATTTTTTGAAAACCATCCTTATTTTGAAATTGTAGAACTTGAAACAGTATTTAAATAAATATGATTTGTACTAATTGCAAAACTCCATTTGAAGGGAAATTTTGTTTCAATTGCGGACAAAAGTCTAGTGTTGGCGAACTAAAAATGCACGATTTTTTACACGAATTATGGCATTCATTAACGCATACTGATAGCGGAATTTTAAAACTAATCAAAGATTTATTCACACATCCAAAAAGAGTTTACTTTGGGTATTTTTCAGGGAAACGAAAAACCTATTTTAGTCCGGTCACTTTTTTCTTGATCACCGCCACAATTTTACTCTTAATAGGTAACAAAATTTACGATTATGAAGATTATGTGAGATTGGCAGATAATCCAAATGGTTTCAATGAAATGGGACGTTATGTGTTTGACATGACTAAATTTAAAACCTTAATTCTCTTACCGTTTCAAGTGCTTTTGATTTGGATTTTTTATCATAAACGATTTAATTTAGCAAAAATAATTGTCTTCTTTCTATACTTCCATGGATTGATTTTTGTGATTCAAATTATAATTTCACCTATTTACTTTTTATTAATATTGCACAAAGAATTGCTTGATTCTATAGTTGCAGTAATCACTTTTATATTACTTTTTTGGCACCTAAATTTAGTTTTCGGAATGAAAAACTGGAAAACTTATCTTTTAAATTTTATCCTCTTGAATGTATTTCACATCATAAATTATTTAGTGATTTTTTATTTACTTTATGGTGAAGCACTTTTTGAACAAACAAAAACTAAAAATATTTTTGGATTTATACTCGAACTTTATAAACTATAACTATGCACCACCATCTTTGTAAGAACTGCGAACATACATTTGAAGGAAACTTTTGTTCTAATTGCGGACAAAAAACCAATACCATAAGATTAAATTGGCATTTCGTTAAAGAAGAATTACAGTATACATTTTTACATATAAATAAAGGTTTTTTATTTAGTGTAAAGGAATTGTTGACTCGCCCAGGAGATAGCGTTAGAGAATATCTTGAGGGCAAAAGGGTAAAACATTACAAACCTATTTTGTTAGTTTTTGTACTTGCCGGTTTGAATGGACTGCTTTCTCAAAAAATTGATTATAAAGCCTTCATGCCAAAAAATGATGTTAAAAATATTGTTGCTACTGAAATGCCAAAAATAATAAATTGGATTTTCAGTCATTATGCTTTAGTAGAACTTGCCTTGCTTCCAATATTTTCATTATGCTCATGGCTTGCCTTCAAAAAATATGGTTATAATTATGTTGAAAACATTATAATTAATTGTTTTGCATCTGCTCAAAGGTTACTCATTGGATTAATTACAATTCCTTTAATGTATTTAATTGACCCAAAATATTTGCTAACCTTTTCTAGTTTAATTTCAATACCTGTATACGGAGTAACCATTTGGCTTTACTTACAATTGTATAAAAAGCATGAAATAGGAAACGTCATTTTGAGATTATTACTATTTGGATTCTTAGCAACAATGGTGTTTTTTGCAGCATTAATAATTGCAACAATTGTCGTTCTGTTCTATATGGTTAAAACCGGACAGTTAGAAATCAATTAAATCGGATTATACTCAATAACTTTCAATTCCTTATCCAATAAATCTACATAGTGATAATGTACTTTATCTGATTTATCGAAAGCACCATTTTTATTGATGTCTTCGATGGTTCTAAAGTACAATCTGTTTTGCGACTCAATAATATTCCAATCGATTAATTCTTGAAAATCTGTTGAAAGTTTTTTGAAGTTACTTCCGGTGATATCACTTATGTATAAATCTTTGATGTCGTTACTGTCTAATTTTCCGTCTTTGTTAGAATCCATATCTTCTAAAACGTAAACAAGAAATTGTTTTTTGGTTTTGTCAGCCAATGTTTTTAAATAAGTCACTCGTTCAATTAAAACTGGCTTATCGGTTAAAACAGTTAATGAATCAGATCCAACTTGTTGAAATTTGAAGTTACTTAAATAACCTGTAATTTCATATTCACTTGAATTGGAAACTACAAAACTCTCTCTTTCTGAACCTGCATATTTCACTCTAGAACTTCCATTTGCTACACTAAATTCACCAATTGGAAACAATAAAACCGAAGTTCCTTCCATTTGAATTGGTAAATCAGCAACTAAAATTTTAGAAGTATCAATCTTTTGTTGTGATCGTTCTTTATTTGTTGCGTCGTAAATTACTTTCGGCGTTTTAGGTTCTTCTTTACAACTTACCAAAAGTAAAATTGATGAAAGTATTAAGTATGTTGAGAAATTTTTCATTCGTAAATTATTATTTATTCAAAAATAGTGAATATTTCTACAATTTCGCCGTGAGTTTCAAATTAAAAACACGCGTAGTCATGTAGTTCGGAATTCCATATTGATTTTTAGTATAAGCATCACGAACCCAAGTATTTGTTATGGCATTTTGATTGTCGAATAAATTAAAAATCTCTAAACCAAGTGATAAATCTTGAAAACGTTTCATCCAATGTCCATCGGCTCTTTCGTCATTTCTTTCTGTAAATACATACGAAAATCCTACATCGGCACGACGGTAATCTCTAAGACGACTTTGGTATTGATACACATCAGCATAAGAAGGCGAACCTCCTGGTAAACCGGTATTGTAAACCAAATTCAAATACAATTTCACATTTGGAATGTTTGGCATATAATCTTGAAATAAAATTCCAAATTTCAATCGTTGGTCTGTTGGACGAGCAATATTTCCTCTACCATTTTGATTTTCTTCGGTTTTTAAATAGCCAAAACTAAACCACGATTCGGTTCCTTTTACAAATTCTCCATTTATACGAGCATCAAATCCGTAAGCATAAGCCGTTGCCTCGTTGTTTGCTCTATATCGAATTCTAACATTTTCTAATGTGTAGGTGTTTACATCATCCATTGATTTGTAATAAACTTCAGAAACCAATTTGAATTTTTTCTTGTCAGCTCCAAGTGTAAAATTATAATCATTCGAAAAAACAAAATGCACCGATTTTTGGGCTTTTACATTGGGTTTAACGGCTCCATTTAAATCGCGAAGTTCTCTGTAAAATGGCGGTTGATAGTAAAATCCGGTTGAGAATCTAAACAACATATCAGTATTCCTCCAACTTGGTTTTAATGCAAATTGTGCTCTTGGTGAAAATACGGTTTGACTTTTAGAATCATTGATGTTATCTCCAGAAACCAACCAATTGTGTGCTCTTACACCAAAATTAATATTCAATTGATTCGAACCAATATTCGTTTTAGTATTAAATTGTGCGAATCCAGAAAAACGATCGATGGTAACAAAATTGGTAGCACGAACATCTTGAAAAGGCACTAACGGACCAACATACGGATTATAAGGTTGATCATTTACAGGAATATCAATAATAGGCGGATTTATAGAAAACCCAGCAGAATCAATCACTTCCCATTCTACTATTCTATCGCGAATGTCTTCACGAGTATATTTTAAACCCCAATCTATTTGGAATTTTTTCTTTGCATTGTGTGTTCCTTTGATTTCGGCATTGATGATTAACGCATCCAAATCGTTTCTCGCATGATTTAATTGAGAACCAATCGCACGACTAAATGCTACATTTCCAAAAGTTTCTGAACCAATATTTGTATCTACTTCACCCAACGAATACGCTGCATCAATATCATAATATTCTTGTTCAACTGTATGATATGCCGAAGCAATAAATTTGTAAGTTGAATTTTCTGACCCTACGTACGTCGTTTTTAAAGCACCGAATAAAGTTTGATATTTATCATTCTCTTGCCCTTGATAAAACACTAACAAAGCAATTGGATCACTAATAGTTCCAAAGTTAGTTTGACGTGTTAAAGGTTGGTAGTTGTATTTATTTTGAGAAGCATTTCCTAGAAAACTAAATTGCCATTTGTCAGACATATTGAAGTTTATATTCGTTTGAACATCAACAAATGTTGGCCTGAAATTAGTTTGTGTTTCTTGACTATTTACCAAAAGCGAATTGTCTCTATAACGAATTCCGGTGATTGCGGTCCATCTTTTATCTTTAGAAATTAAATCTAAAGATGCGCTTCCACCAAGGAAACTGGCTTCAAAAGTCGCTCCAAATTGCTTCGGAGTTCGATAAGTAATATCTAAAACAGATGACATTTTATCGCCAAATTTAGCTTGAAAACCACCAGCAGAAAAATCGATATTCTGAACCAAATCTACATTAGTAAAACTCAAACCTTCTTGTTGACCAGAACGAACTAAAAATGGACGATACACTTCTACTTCGTTTACATAAACTAGATTTTCATCATAATTTCCTCCACGAACAGAATAAGCCGAACTCAATTCTGTATTAGAAGAAACACCTTGTAATGTTTTGATAACGCTTTCAATTCCGCCAGTAAGATTTGGATTTTTTCTAACAACATCCGATGAAATGCTGGTGATACCTTCTACTCTTCTTCTGTCGCCAGTAATGACAACTTCGGTCAGTTGTTCTTCAACACTCATTATCGGATTGTACTCTAAAATTTCGTATTGTTTTAATTGAAACGGAGCTGTGATACTTTTTAAAACAGGATGCGTGTACACTAAAACTACTTTTTTATTGGCTGGAATTTCAATTACATAAAATCCTTCTTTTGTAGTTATTGTAGAATTATTAAGATAACTCACCGTTACACCTTGAACAGGATTTTCATTAACATCTACAACGACTCCAGTAATTTTGGCTGTTTGTGCAAATGTGATGCAACTGAATAAAATGAAAATCAGGCTTAAAAGGTTATTTTTTGTTTTCAATATTTATTTTTTTTGACTTCTATTAAATTGAGTTTCAAAGATAGTAGAATTTCCGACATTATCTGTCACGACAACTTTCAATTTGTTGTTACCTTCAAGCAAAAATTCGTCTTTAAAAACGTGTGTAATTCGTTTAAGTTTTGATTCATATTCGAATAGAACCCACTTTCCATTTAAATATCCATTAAAGGTTTTAATACCCGACAAATCATCTGAAATGGTTAAATTGATACTTTTTTGATTAGTAATCCACTTACCTTCAACAGGTTTTGCAATAGTGATTTTTGGCGCAGTTGTATCTTTTGCTAATGTAAATTTTCCGAAACTTCTAGTTTTACAAGAGAACGTAGTTCCTACTAATTTTGTTGTAATGTAGCTTAATTTATTTCCGTTAACCGAAGCGATAAACATTTTTTCTTTCTCTTTTTCAGTTGATTTTGTGTCTTCAATTGAGATAGTAAAATTAGAATGAACCGGAACAAGATCTTCGTGTAAAGTAAGCACATTGTTGGCCACATCAAAATTCAAATAGAAATCTTCATAAAATGTTTTCTCAGGAAAATAAACAGCTACATTTTCTTTTTCAAAATTGGCTTCACGATCGTA
Source organism: Flavobacterium sp. (assembly GCF_003525665.1). Taxonomy (GTDB): domain Bacteria; phylum Bacteroidota; class Bacteroidia; order Flavobacteriales; family Flavobacteriaceae; genus Flavobacterium. The sequence goes on along the minus strand of NZ_DQDX01000001.1, from coordinate 22,625 downwards.
TTTTATAAAATAGGGTGTCTTTTTAACATCAGAAACCAAGGTCGTTTTTTGAACCGAATATTCTATTGGAATTGTGATTATGGTTTTATTATTTTTAAAATCAGATACTTCCAATCGATTTATTTGATTGTAGTTCGCAGAAATATCAAAAATACCATTGTTACTGTGAGAAAATATATTACTTAGCGGATAAGGATTTTTAGCAAACATTTTTTGAACACGTTGACGCATGGATTTGTAACGCTTGTAATCGATAAAATAATTGATATAACGCGCTTGATCAAAAATCATTTCATCAAATTGATATCCAAAAATTGTTTTTCCGTTTGATAATAATTCGGTTCTGTAAGTTCCGTTGTTGTTGTACGAAACATTGTCAATATCGTGAGCACTTATTCCGAAACCAATTTTTCCCATTGCCAAAACTTTTTCAGATAAATACGTTCCATCGGCTTGAAGCGATAAATTCAAACTTACAGGTCTTTGCGATTGGTTTACAATAGATTTTTCATCAATTGGATATACTAAAAGTGCCGAAACAACAGGTTTTTTAGTATCTGGAATTAATTTATCATACCCAAAAAACATCGGATTTATAATTTTTTCTGTAGCAGAATCTCTAAATTCAAAGTGCAAATGCGGACCTTCTGAACCTCCAGTATTGCCAGATAGAGCAATTATGTCGCCTTTCTTAACAACTAACTCACCAGATTTTAAGAAAACTTCTACCTCATAAGCTTGTTCTTTATACTGAGTTTCTTTAATTTTTTCATCAATTACACCTAGTGCATTTTGCAAATGACCATAAACCGATGTAAAACCATTGGGATGCGTTATATAAATAGCCTTTCCGTAACCAGAATTTGAAACTTTTATTCTAGAAACATATCCATCTGCGACTGCATACACATTCAATCCTTCGCGTTGATTGGTTTTAAAATCGAAACCTGCATGAAAATGATTTGGACGTAATTCACCAAAATTCCCAGACAATTGCAACGGAATATCTAATGGAGATCTAAAATAATCGGTTGGATATTTACTTTGTGCAGTTGCAAATACTGTAAATAATAGAAAAATTAATAATTTCTTCATGGCTAAAATGGTTTTTGGCTAAAATATAAAAAAGTTCTTAAGTTCAAAAATAAATGTTAAAATCTTCAATATAACTAACTACTAAACAAAATATTAGACCCAACACAAAAAATAAATCAACTTTTTTACAAAAAATATTGGTTTAATAGATTAGGAATTATAAATTTGTATGATAAAGTAATGAATAGAGTCGTGAATGAGTGAGATTGTAGAAATAATTGAAACTCTTGAAAGTAAAATCCAAAAGTTGTTTGCAAGAATCAACGAATTGGAACAAAAAAATCAAGCGTTGGTACAAGAATTAAAGGTTTCTGCTACAGAATTTCAAAATCAAAATACAGCGGTTGAAACGCTAAAAAAAGATTATGAAACGCTAAAAATGACGAATTCATTATTGGGCAGTGAAGATTATAAAAGAGATACGAAGCTAAAAATAAATTCATTAATTCGTGAAATTGATTACTGTATAGCGCAGCTTGCAGATTAAAACTATGGATGAAAAGCTTAAAATTAAAATATCAATTGCGGACAGAGTTTACCCATTAACAGTAAATATGTCGCAGGAAGAGGCAATGAGAAGCGCTTCTAAGAAAATTGATGTAATGATAAAGCAATTTGAAGAAAATTATTCTGTAAGAGATAAGCAAGATGTTTTGGCCATGTGCGCTTTACAATTTGCATCACAATTAGAACAAAAAAATGTTTCAAATGCCATTGATGGTTCAGAATCAATCGAACGATTATCAAAATTAAATAGTTTGCTAGACGACTATCTCAACAAATAAAATCACAAAAAACACGTTCTTTTAAATAAGCTAAAAATACTGCCTACATTAGTTCATTTTTGGTAAACTCAACACTAACAAATTAAAATGAGTAAATCTTCGCTTCTATAGTAAGCCCATTCAGTTGGGAAACTTGAACAGCGAGTTAGCTCAAAACTTGTCCTTACGAGTTTATACAAGCAATTAATGTAGGTTTTTTTTATATATAAATTTTTTTAACAACCATGGACATATTATCTATAATTATCGGCGTGATAGTAGGACTTGCAGGAGGTTTTGCAGTAGCAAAAATGCTCGAAAAAAGCAATGTTTCTAATCTAATAAAGAACGCAAAAAAGGAAGCAACATCTATTTTAAAAGATGCAAACTTAGAAGCTGAAAACATTAAAAAAGACAAACTTTTACAAGCAAAAGAAAAGTTTTTAGAATTAAAATCAGAGCACGAAAAAGAAATTTTAGCCAAAGACAAACGAATGGCTGAAGTTGAAAAAAGAATAAGAGACAAAGAATCTCAGGTTTCTAGCGAATTATCGAAAGCTAAAAAAGTAAACGAGGATTATGAAGCTAAAACATTAGAATACAACTCGAAAATTGAAGTTCTTGATAAAAAACATCAAGAAGTTGAAAAAATGCACAAAAGTCAAGTAGAACAATTGGAAGTAATTTCTGGTTTATCTGCTGAAGAAGCCAAAGAACAATTGGTAGAAAGTTTAAAAGCTGAGGCAAAAACCAAAGCAATGGCGCACATTCAAGAAACAATTGAAGAAGCCAAACTTACTGCTGCTCAAGAAGCTAAGAAAGTTATTATTTCAACAATACAACGTGTTGGAACTGAAGAAGCAGTAGAAAATTGCGTTTCAGTTTTCAATATTGAATCGGATGATGTAAAAGGTAGAATCATTGGTCGTGAAGGTAGAAACATTCGTGCGCTTGAAGCTGCAACTGGTGTAGAAATTATTGTTGACGATACTCCAGAAGCAATTATTTTATCATGTTTTGATCCTGTGAGAAGAGAAATCGCTCGTTTGTCATTACATAAATTAGTTACCGATGGTAGAATTCACCCAGCAAGAATTGAAGAAGTTGTTGCTAAAACTACCAAACAAATTGACGATGAAATTATTGAAGTTGGTAAACGTACGGTTATCGATTTAGGAATTCATGGTTTACATCCTGAGTTAATTAAGATTGTTGGTAGAATGAAATACCGTTCTTCTTATGGTCAGAATTTACTACAACACTCAAGAGAAGTTGCCAAACTTTGCGGAATTATGGCTGCCGAACTTGGATTGAATGTAAAATTAGCCAAACGCGCTGGTTTACTTCACGATATTGGTAAAGTACCAGATGCAGAAAGTGATTTACCTCACGCCTTATTAGGTATGCAATGGGCTGAAAAATATGGTGAGAAAGAAGAAGTTTGCAACGCAATTGGAGCACACCACGACGAGATTGAAATGAAATATTTAATATCGCCAATCATTCAAGTTTGTGATGCTATTTCTGGAGCTAGACCTGGCGCACGTCGTCAAGTATTAGATTCTTACATTCAACGTTTAAAAGATCTTGAAGAAATTGCTTTTGGATTTAATGGTGTAAAAAGTGCTTATGCTATTCAAGCTGGACGTGAACTACGTGTTATTGTAGAAAGTGAAAAAGTAAGCGACGATATGGCTTCTAATTTATCGTTTGACATATCACAAAAAATTCAAACAGAAATGACTTATCCTGGTCAAGTAAAAATTACAGTAATTAGAGAAACTCGTGCAGTAAATATTGCAAAATAAGGTTTATCAAATTCTTATAAAGCGAAAAGCCGTCTAAAATTTAGACGGCTTTTCAATTTGTATAATTAACCAAAAAACAATACAAATATTAAACGAAATATACTTTAAACGTTGTTCCTTCGCCTACTTTACTTTCCACTTCAATCTTTCCTCCCATCGATTCTATTTGATTCTTTGTTATGTGAAGTCCAATTCCGGTTGAATTTTCGTTTTTATGAAACGTTTTATAAAGTCCAAAAACTTCATCTTTGTGTTTTTCTAAATCAATGCCAATCCCATTATCTTTTACCACTAAAACAGAATAGCCATCAATTACTTCTTGTGTATACTCAATAAACGCTTCTTTATTTCTATCAGAATATTTAATAGCATTGGACGTCAAGTTTAATAAAATACTCTCTAAATAACTTTTATTAAAATTCACACTAAAATTTTTATCAATTTTATCGATTATATTGATTTTGTTTTTATGAATATTGTCTACTAAAATATTTAGAACTTTACCTAAATAGTTGTTTACGCTGAGCATTTCCTTATCATCATTCACATCATTTTGAACTCGAACTAACTCCACAAGGTTTTCTATTGTTGATGATAACTCTTTCGAAACTGTACTGATATATGAGAAGAACTCGTCCTCATCAACCATGTCGGCTTCTTTCAAGTTAACCAATGAACTAATATTTCCTGATTGATTCCTAAGGTTATGAGAAACTATGTGCGCAAAATTGAGCAATCTATTATTTTGATTATTTACTACTTTTAAAGCATCTAACAAAATTTGCTCCTTCTCTTTTTGATCTGAAATATCGGTGTGAGTTCCTATAATTCTAACAGGATTTCCATTTTCATCCCTTTCTACTACTTTACCTTTGTCTAATATCCATTTGTATTTACCATTACATAAAACTCTGTGACAAGTTTCGTAATGTTCTGTTTTTCCTTCAAAATGCAATTGAATATTTTTAAAATAGAGTTCTCTATCTTCAGGATGCACCAATTCATCCCAATTTTCTGGACTGCCAAAATTGGAAGACTCATTTCCATTGATTTCTAATATCTTTAATGATTCTGCAGAATAAAAAACTTCATTAGTTACCAAATTCCAATCCCACACACCAATTCCTGATGCTTCAATTGCAAACTGATTTCTTAATTCGTCTACAACACAATCATCGTATTTATTACTTGAAAAATAGTCAATTTGAGAAATCATAACTCTTAGGTTAAATTAATTTCTACAAATAAAATGATAATATTAACATCTTGATTAATAAAGCTGTAGAATGAATTCTACTTATGAAAAATTTAACATTAGGTTGCTTATTTTCTTGGATGAAAACTATTCATGATTTGCGTTAGGTGCTTTCTATCAAGATGCACATAAATCTCTGTAGTAGTAATAGATTCATGACCTAACATTAATTGTATAGCTCGTAAATCGGCGCCATTTTCTAATAAATGTGTCGCAAAAGAATGACGAAAAGTATGCGGACTAATACCTTTATTCAAACTAATTTTAACAGACAAATCTTTAATAATTGTAAAAATCATTGCTCTTGTAAGTTGTTTTCCTCTTCGATTAAGAAACAAAGTATCTTCATGACCTTTCACAATTGTGAGATGATTTCGAATTGTTTTTCGATATAACGATATATATTTTTGCGTAATCTCGCTTATTGGTACAAAACGTTGTTTATTTCCTTTACCTGTAATTTTGATAAAACCTTCTTCAAAAAACAAATCAGAAATTTTAAGACATATAAGTTCTGAAACACGCAATCCACAACCGTACAAAGTTTCGAGCATGGCTCTATTTCGTTCGCCTTCAGGTTTGGATAAATCAATTGCGGCAATTAAATTATCAATGTCATCTACAGATAAAGTATCGGGTAATTTCCTGCCTAAACGAGGTGCTTCTATCAATTCCATTGGAGAATCAGTTCGATAATCTTCAAAAATAAGATAAGAAAAAAAACTTTTTAACCCCGAAATGATTCTAGCTTGAGAACGTGCATTCACCTCTTTTGAAACCGAATAAATAAATTGTTGAATAATTTCTTCGGATATTTTTAAAGGAGAATAATCTAAACTATTTTCTTGCAAAAAGAGATACAATCGCTCAATATCGAAAGTATAATTATCAATGGTGTTTTTTGATAATCCTCTTTCAATTTTTAAATAGGACTGATAGCTTTTAATAAAGGTTTTCCAATTCATTATTCAAATATATTGGAAAAATTCTGAAATTGGAAAGATTCTGAAACTAGTTAAGTATAAAAAAAACCTCACCGAAGTGAGGTTTTATATTAAAATCTAAAAATTAGATTAGAATTTGTAGTTAACTCCGAAAGTTACTGCTCTCCAATCTCCACCTAAAGCAAAAGTATTAGTTTTTTCAGCACCATCACCACCATTATCGTTAGATGTATATCCTAAAACAGCTAAACCAGCTTCAATAGAGAAATTAGAAGATACGAAATAGTTCATTCCTAAACCTAAACCTAAACCTAACTCTTTACTTTCAAAAGAAGAACCAAATACAGTACCATCCTCAGTATCAAATTCTTCATCAGTTGTAGTATAATCTACACCTAACTCAGCAAATAAAGAAAATTTACTTGCAGGAGTAAAATAATAACGTCCAAAAGCACCAAACCCAACACCAGAATTTTTTGCATCATCAAAACCGTCATCTAATTTTAGTGAATTAAAACCCAGAGATGCACCAACTGCAATGTTTTCTGATACAAAGTATCCAACTTTTGGAGCAACTTCAAATGAATTAGCCTTAAAATCACCTGTTTTTGAAGAACCTAAAGAGATAGCACCTGATACAAATACATCACCTTTAGCAAATCCTTCTGAACCCTCTTTTTCTTGTGCATTTGCAAATCCGAATGCGAATACTGCAGCTGCTGTTAAAATAATTTTTTTCATGTTTTGTTTTGTTTAAAATTAATATATCAAATTTACACGGAATACTTTTTATGTTAAACACCACGCGTATTTGAGTTATCAACATAGTTATTAACAACTACTAATTTCAGTACGCTAAGCGCAATAAAAAAAACATCAATTCGTTAATAACTAAATAATAATGTATTTTTACAACCTTAATATAAAACTGAAATTTTATGAAAAAAGTAATTTTATTTGCTGTTCTTTTAGGCTCAATTGGTTCCATGCAAGCACAAATGCTAAAGTTTGGTTTAAAAGCCGGAATCAATTATGCCAACTACACTGGATCTGATGACAACACTGATGCAATAACTAATTTCCATGCTGGATTGGTTTCTGAAATTAAAATTTTTGAAAACTTCGCTCTTCAACCAGAACTTTATTACTCTACTCAAGGTGCAGAAATTGAAAATTTAGGAGAGCAATTTAAAAACGAATTGGGTTATATCTCTATTCCAGTTTTGGCAAAATTTTATTTAACCGATGATTTAAGTCTTGAACTTGGTCCGCAAGCCTCTTTCTTATTAAGTGAACGAAATGAAGTTGATGCCAATGATTCCAACTCCTTTGATTTTGCTGTAGCTGGCGGTTTAAGTTATAAATTTGGCAAACACTTTTTTGTTCAAGGACGATACGGACTTGGTCTAACTGAGGCAAAACGTGATGCCGATGTAAAAAATAGTGTTATTCAAGCTTCTGTTGGATTTATGTTCTAACAAAAAAAATCATAATCTTTTGCAAAACCGCATCTTTATTAGAGCGGTTTTTTTATTTTTACATAAACCAAACCCACATGAATATACTAATTATCAATGGTCCGAATTTAAATCTTCTAGGAAACCGCGAACCCGAAATTTACGGAAGTGAAACATTTGAAGATTATTTTAAACAATTACAATCTAAATATCCGTCTGTAGATTTACATTATTTTCAAAGTAATATTGAAGGTGAGCTGATTTCTAAAATTCAAGAAGTCGGTTTTTCATTTGATGCTATAATTTTAAATGCTGCCGCTTACACACATACTTCTATTGGAATTGGTGATGCCGTTAAAGCAATTTCAACTCCTGTAATTGAAGTTCATATTTCCAACACATTTTCGAGAGAATCTTTCAGACATCAATCGTACATTTCACCAAACGCAAAAGGAGTAATTATTGGTTTTGGAATGAAAAGTTATGAATTGGCATTGCAATCAGTTTTATAAAACTTTGATTTTAAAATATATCCAAAAGCAATGCAACCATTTCACAACAATAATCGTCTATAAATAAAACCCGCAGTATTAAAAACCATCCAAGTAAACCAATCCAATGAAAAAAAATTTTACGTTACTATTCCTTCTTATTGCCATTTCTAGTTTCGCACAGATAAAAGGAACCATCACCGATTCTAAAGGAAATCCGATGGCTTTTGTTAACATTTATCTTCAAGACACTTACACAAGCACCACTTCCAACGAACAAGGAAAGTATGAATTGAATGTAAGAACTCCTGGAAAACACATAGTTCTGTACCAATATTTAGGTTATAAAACCGAAAAGAAAATTGTTGAAGCAGAGAAATTTCCTCAAATAGTTGATGTGCAACTTACAGAAGAAGACATTCAATTGAATGACGTTGTGATTGATCCAAAGGCAAATCCGGCAAACGAAATCATTAGAAATGCTATTGCAAATCGTAAAGAAAACTCAGCAAAGACCTCAAAATATAATGCCGATTTTTACTCACGTGGAATCTTTAGAGTAAAAAATCTTCCGAAAACAATTATGGGTCAGAAATTAGATTTTTTTGATGAAATAATCGATTCTACTCGAAGCGGAATATTGTATTTATCAGAAACTGTATCGAAAATCACCTTTCAAAAACCAGACAAATTAAAAGAAGTAATTGTAGCTTCAAAAGTTAGTGGAAATGATAACGGCTTTAGTTTCAACAACGCAGCTCAAGCCAATTTCGACTTTTATGAAAACTATTTAGACTTTGATGTAAAAGTGATTTCACCAATTGCAGATGGCGCATTTAATTATTATAGATACAAATTTGATGGTTCGTTTGCCGATGAAAACAATAAAGTAATCAATAAAATAAAAGTTACGCCAAAGCGAAATTCTGAACCAGCAATGGAAGGTTATATTTATATTGTTGATGATACTTATGCTATTTATGCTGTTGATTTATCCATTAAAGGAAGTCAAATGCAAAATCCGGCGTTGAACAAATTGACTTTAAAACAAAGTTACAGCTTCAATAATAAAAATAAAATTTGGGCAAAAAATACACAAACTATAGATTTTGAAGCCGGAATGTTAGGCATTAATATCTCAGGAAATTTCACTTATGTATATTCTAATTTTGAATTTAAAGAACAATTCGAAAAGAAAACATTTACTGCAGAAGTTTTAAAATTTGAAGAAAATGCCAACAAAAAGGAAGATTCCTTCTGGGAAACCATTCGTCCTGTTCCTTTAACAAATGAAGAAT
>NZ_DQDX01000001.1:9087-13449 GCF_003525665.1 Flavobacterium sp. | reverse complement strand
TTTTGGGAAACCATTCGTCCTGTTCCGTTAACAAACGAAGAATCTACCGATTATGCTAAAAAAGATGCTTTGCAAACCAAGAAAAAATCGCAAGTCTATTTAGATTCTATCGATGGAAAGCGAAACAAATTTGGTTTTTCTGATATTTTGATGGGTTATAGTTATAGAAATTCGTTCAAAAAATGGTCTATAAATTATGATGGTCCATTACTTTCAACTTCATTCAACACAGTTCAAGGTTGGAAAACGCAAGTAGGATTATCGTTTGTAAAAAGAGACGAAGATAAAAGAACTTTTACAAGAATTGGTTCCCGATTTGACTACGGATTTGCCGAAGAAAAACTTCGTGTAACTGGAGATTTTTATAGAAAATTCAACAATACCAACAACAGTCAATTATATGTAACTGGTGGAAGTAGCGTTTCTCAATTCAACGGAAGCAATCCAATTACCAATTTAGGAAATACAATTAGTACCCTTTTCTTTAAAAATAACTTTATGAAAGTGTATGAAAAGAATTTTATTGCTGCCAATTTTGGTAGAGAAATCATTAACGGATTGAACCTGAATTTTAACTTAGAATATTCTGAAAGAAAACCACTTGAGAACAATACCGATTATGTTTTAATTAAAAATGACAAAGAGTATACATCAAATAATCCGTTGCTACCAAATGATAATGTAACTCCAGCAATTGTAAAACACAATTTAGTTAAAGCAAATGTGAATGCAAGAATTAAATTCGGACAGCAATATTGGACACGTCCAGACGGAAAATACAACATTGGTAATGAAAAATACCCAACGCTAAACATTGGTTACGAAAAAGGATTGGCAGCAACAGATAAAAAGTATGAATACGACTTAATTTCTGCTCGTGCAACTTATGGTTTGTCTATTGGAAACAAAGGATATTTGGATATGAATTTAAAAGCTGGAAAGTTTTTTAATGCCGAAAATATTTCATTCATAGATTACAAACATTTCAACGGAAACCAAACGCACATCAATAATGGCGGAACTTATACGAATGTATTTAATAACTTACCTTATTATTCTGCAAGTACAAACGACAGTTTTATTGAATTTCATGCCGAACATAACGACAAAGGTTTTATCATGAATAAATTACCATTACTGAAGTATTTAAAATCGCAATTGGTTGTAGGATTTCATAATCTTTCAATTCCAGAGCGAACTCCCTATCAAGAATATACAATTGGTTTAGATAACTTAGGTTTTGGAAAACTTAGAATTTTTAGATTGGATTATGTTCGCTCTTACCAAAATGGATTTCAAGGAGATGCTATCGTTTTCGGAATAAAAATACTTGGCGGCGCAAATTAGAAGTTTTAAAATTACCAATAATAAAATCCAAATTCCACTACTAATTAGGTGTGGGATTTGGATTTTTTTTTTAAATAATAATCTGATAATTATTGCGTTATATTTCAAAACCAAACCAATGAAGAAAATTATTTATATTTTACTAATGATCATTTTTGCATTTTTTGCATTAGCGTTAATTCCGATAAATACTTCTAAAGAAAATAGTGTTGAAGTTTCAGGAACTATAAAATCACTATCCGAAGGTGGTGCTAAAGATTTAGTTTTCGAATTAGAAAATGACAAAACTACTTATTATATCAATCGCGGATTAGAAAATCGATTTGAATTGGATAAATCTAAAACCGATTTTATTGGCAAAAAAGTGACTTTAAATTATGCTAAAAGTTGGACACCATTAGCACCTTTTGGAACAACTTGCAAACACATCACACAAATTTCTGTTGATGGCAAGGAAGTTTATTCGGAATTCAAATAACAGCGTAAAATCTCAAAAAATAAATTCCAAATTCCAAACTTATCGATGAAGTATTGGAATTTGGAATTTTTACTATTGGAATTTATTTAAACACATCATATCCAAAACGAATTAATGTACCAATAACAATAATCAAAAAGAAGATTCTAATAAATCCGTTTCCTTTTTTAATGGCCAATTTTGCTCCGATAAATCCACCAAGCGCATTACAAACCGCCATCGGAATTGCAATTGCCCAAATGATTTTTCCTTTTAAAACGAATAGGCAAATCGAACCAAAATTTGTTGCAAGATTCACCATTTTAGCATTTGCGGAAGCATGAAGAAAATCGAAACCTAGAATGGCTACAAATCCTAAAACAAGAAAACTTCCTGTTCCTGGACCGATAAATCCGTCGTAAAAACCGATCAAAACACTTATAATTATGGCGTACAAAAGTTGTCTTTTTGGTGTGTGATTTTTTTCTTTACTTTGCCCGAAATCTTTTTTAGCAAACGTGTAAATCGCAATTAAAACGAGTATAATTAATAGTAAAGGTTTCATGAAATCATTACTCACCGTCGTTAAAAGTTGCGAACCCATAAAAGCAGAACAAAAAGAGATTACAGCCATTATAGAAAGTAACTTCCAGTTCATATCAACCTTTTTCAAATACTGTCGAGCCGCAAAAGATGTTCCGCTAAACGCTGGAATTTTCAACGTACCAATAATTGACGAAACTGCAGCATTCGGTAACAAAATCAATGCAACCGGAGTTTGAATCAATCCGCCACCGCCAACAATCGCATCAACAAAACCGGCGAAAAATGAGGCAATGCAAAGGATAATAATTATGTAAGTTTCCATAGATACGAAAAATTCCAAAAAAAAAATTCCAAATTCCAAAAGAAATTCCAAAAAAAGAAATTCCAAATTCCAAAAGAAATTCCAAATTCCAATACTACTGTTTAAAGTTTGGAATTTGGAATTTCAAATATTGGAATTTATATTAATTTATTCTCTTATTATGTTTGCTCCAAGAGCTCTCAATCGTTCGTCAATTCGTTCGTAACCTCTATCAATTTGCTCAATGTTTTGAATTGTCGAAGTTCCTTTTGCAGAAAGTGCTGCAATTAATAATGAAATTCCAGCTCTAATATCTGGCGAACTCATAACAGTTGCTTTCAATTGCGATTCGAAATTATGTCCCATAACTACAGCTCTGTGCGGATCACACAACATAATTTTGGCACCCATATCAATCAATTTATCCACGAAGAATAAACGGCTTTCAAACATTTTTTGGTGAATCAATACATCACCATTCGCTTGCGTTGCAACTACCAAAACAATACTCAATAAATCTGGCGTAAATCCTGGCCATGGCGCATCGGCAATAGTTAGAATAGAACCATCAATATCGGTTTTTACTTCGTACGTTTCATGTGTTGGAATATAAATATCGTCACCACGTCTTTCAAGAGTAATTCCTAATTTTCTAAACACACTTGGAATCACACCTAAGTTATCCCAAGACACATTTTTAATAGTGATTTCACTTCTTGTCATCGCCGCAAGACCAATCCAAGAACCAATCTCAATCATATCTGGAAGAATTCTGTGTTCGCATCCACCAAGAGAATCAACACCTTCAATGGTCAATAAATTAGAACCTACTCCGGTAATTTTAGCACCCATAGAATTCAACATTTTACACAATTGTTGCAAGTAAGGCTCGCAAGCAGCGTTGTAAATTGTAGTTGTTCCTTCGGCTAAAACGGCAGCCATAACAATATTGGCAGTTCCAGTTACCGACGCTTCGTCAAGCAACATGTAAGCACCTTTTAGTTTTCCGTCAACTTCAACGCCATAAAAATGGTCTTCTCTTTCATAACGGAATTTTGCACCAAGATTGATAAATCCTTCAAAGTGCGTATCTAATCTTCTTCTACCTATTTTATCGCCACCAGGTTTTGGAATATATCCACAACCAAAACGTGCCAAAAGCGGACCAACAATCATAATTGAACCTCTTAAACTTCCGCCTTCTTTCTTGAATGCTTCTGTTTTTAAGTAATCAACATTTACTTCATCGGCTTGAAAAGTGTAATCTCCAGGACCATTTTTTTCAATTTTAACTCCTAAATTTCCTAGAAGCGTAATTAATTTATTGACATCAATAATATCAGGAATATTAGTAATTCTAACTTTTTCTGATGTTAACAAAGCAGGACACAAAACTTGCAATGCCTCATTTTTAGCTCCTTGTGGTGTAACATCACCTTTTAGTCTAATGCCTCCTTCAATTTTAAAAACTCCCATTTTTTTTCTGTATATAGTAAAATTGTATGTTGTATACTGTAGAATCGATTTACAATTTTACAGTATATAGTATACAAATTAAGGTTTTGGATTATTGTTATTGTTATTTTTTACAAAAGGTTTTTTACCTGAAATTGGCTTTTTAAAACCTTGAATTTTTAAGTTTTTTTGCTGTGGTAGCAATGATTTATTCGATACTTTTTTATTAGTTCTAATTAAATCATTTGTAGTTAAA
>NZ_DQDX01000001.1:2268-9026 GCF_003525665.1 Flavobacterium sp. | reverse complement strand
GCTCATTTGTAGTTAAAAGCTCTTCTTGACTTTGTGTCAAATTGAATTTCCCATCCGAAAGTTCGTATAAATGTTCAAAGATAACTGCATCAGTAACAGTATCTTTATTCCAACTCAAATACGATTTTTTCATGTGGTTGGCAATTACTTTTATCAACGCACTTTTCATCTCGCCTTCTTCCCACTTATCGGCAACTTCTATCATGTATTTGATATTATTACCATAAAAACGATACTTCGGGTTCTTTTGCGGATAAGCCAAACGCTCTGGCTTTAAATTAATTACCTCACGCGTCGGAATTGGATAAGGAGAATCTACAACCAATTTGAAATCAGACATAATGAAAAGCTGATCCCACAATTTGTGCTGAAAATCCAAAACATCACGCAAGTGCGGATTCAAACTTCCCATCACCTGAATGATGTATCTCGCAGCTTTATTTCGTTCTTCATCGTTTTCAATAATTGTAGCCTGATCTATCAATTTTTGCAAATGACGACCATACTCCGGAATAATTAAATGCGGACGTTCGGCATTGTATTCCAAGTTAAATACAACATCGTTAGCATTCTCTTTTATGTATTTTGGTACCATATTAAAACGAAATTATTCCTTCTATTGTAGAAACTTCAATGTATTTGGCAACTACATCTTCTGGCGAATTCATGTTTACATTGATAGAAACACTCGTATATTTTCCAGTTTTAGATTTTGTAGTTTTTATAACCGCGCCCATATTATCAAAAGCATTTTCAACTTCTTCAATTTTTTTAGCTTCGGTAGGAACAATAAATTTATATAGGTATTCTGTCGGCCAAGCGGATGTATTGCTCAATTCCTCTTTTAGCCGAATGTAAAATTCTTCGGTCTTTTTATCCATTCTTCAAGTTAAAATAAACGCAAATATACATTTTTGAAATTACAATTTGTTTAGTTTTTAGTTTTTTTTAGGAGCGAATCGCTTGGGCATTTTTGAAATCCATTTTCCTGCTATTCGTTCCAATTTTTCCTAACTCCGACAGAGTTTTGAACTCTGCCGAAGTTAGAAAAGATTTCCACTACTATCAGGGCTAGTTAATAATTGTATTGAGTAGAAAATAAAATTCCAAAACACGTTCAATTATCAAATTAGTTTCAATAAATTTGCGCCTTTATTTAAAAAATTTTGGAAAAAGAAATTGTAGTTATCATCGGCGGACCAGGAACTGGAAAAACAACAATCATTGATGGATTAATTTCCAAAGGATATTGCTGTTATCCAGAGATTTCGCGCGAAGTAACTATGGAAGCCAAAAAGCAAGGCATCGAACAATTGTTTCTAGAAAAACCACTACTTTTTAGTGAATTATTATTAGAAGGAAGAAAAAAACAATACGCCAACGCACTTCAAGAACCAACCAATATTGTCTTTATAGATCGCGGTATTCCAGACGTCTTAGCCTACATGCATTACATTGGCGATAGTTACCCAGCATTTTTTGATCAAGCTTGTCGCGAACACATTTATACCAAAATTTTCATTCTTCCACCTTGGGAAGAAATTTATGAAAGTGATGACGCGCGTTATGAAAACTTTGAACAAGCCAAATTAATTTATACGCATCTTGTAGAAACGTACGAGAAATATGGTTACAACTTAATCGAAGTCCCAAAAGGAACGGTTGAACATCGCATTAATTACATTTTAGAAACCTTAAAATAAGTTTCTAATGACACTCCAAAAACTAGAAGAAACTTCAAAACTGGTTTTTGAAAAACTAGATTTACACATATCAAATCTTCACATCGAAAAAGAAAGCCAAGACTATTGCGCAGCACAATTTGAACTCAACAACTTGAAAATAATTTTTCGTGAAGCCAAAATCACTCCAACAAAAATTGGTCAATTCGTAACGCTATGGAAGCGAATTGAAAAAAATCCAATTCAACCTTTCTCCACATCAGACGATTTTGATTTGGTCATTATCAACACAAATACATTAACAAATTCTGGGCAATTCATTTTTTCAAAATCAATTTTAGAGCAAAAAGGTTACCTTCAAAGTCAGTCTAAAAAAGGAAAACTAGGTTTTAGAGTCTATCCTTCTTGGGACAAAACGTTGAACAATCAAGCGCAACAAACCCAAAAATGGCAACTCAATTACTTTTTAGAAATCCCAATTGATTTGTCAAAAGCAAAGTCACTTTACTCAAAAAGTCTATAAATTAAATTATATTTCTTGTTTTTAGTACTTTTACGGAATATTCCTAACTCATAATTCTTAATTCGTAATTGAATACAATGTCTAAACCATTAGAAATCCTTCAAAAATATTGGAAACACGATGCGTTTAGAACTCCGCAAGAAGAAATAATTGCATCGGTTTTAGCCGGCAAAGACACTTTTGGATTAATGCCAACTGGCGGAGGAAAATCAATAACATTTCAAGTTCCAGCGATGATGATGGAAGGCATTTGCTTGGTGATTTCACCACTCGTTGCCTTGATGAAAGACCAAGTTAAAAATTTACAAGACAAAGGCATCAAAGCCATTGCATTGACTGGCGGAATTTCATCTGACGAAATGATTGACTTGCTAGACAATTGCCAATTTGGAAACTATAAATTCTTGTACTTATCACCAGAAAGATTGCAAAGTGATTGGATTTTAGAACGAATAAAAAATCTTCCTATAAACTTAATTGCCATTGACGAAGCACATTGTATTTCGCAATGGGGACACGATTTTAGACCAGCATACCTAAAGATATCCAAACTTAAAGAATACTTTCCTACAATTCCTTTTTTAGCATTGACAGCTTCGGCTACCAAAAGAGTTCAAGACGATATTATCGCGCAATTGCAATTTGAAAATCCTGCCATTTTCACCAAATCATTCGAAAGAGAAAATTTGGCTTACATGGTTTTTAACGTAGAAGATAAATTGCGGTTGATGGAACAAATTTTGAAAAAAAATCCGCAACCATCAATTATCTATGTAACTAATAGAAAAGCATGTTCAGAAACGGTGAAACAATTAGAATCACTCGGATTTTCGGCAACCTATTACCATGGCGGTTTATCGTCTAAAGACAAAAACAATCACATGAAACTTTGGATGGACGAGAAAGTCCAAACGATGGTTGCCACAAATGCTTTCGGAATGGGAATTGACAAAGCCAATGTAAAAACGGTGATTCATTTGCATATTCCGCCCAATTTAGAAAATTATTATCAAGAAGCTGGTCGTGCTGGAAGAAATGGCGAAAAAGCATTTGCAATTTTACTCACAAATCCGTCTGATGTAATTCATGTTGAAAGTCAGTTTTTGAGTATTTTATCGGATAAAGAATTTTTGAATTTAATATATAAAAAACTGTGCAATTACTTTCAAATTGCTTACGGCGAAGGAATTGACGAAAAATTTAGTTTCAACATCAATCAGTTTTGCACCAAATATGGCTTTTCAGTTTTAAAAGTTTACAACGCATTGCAATTTCTTGATAGACAAGGAATCATTAGTTTGTCGCAAGAATTCACAGAGAAAATTTCGTTACAATTCATCATTCCGTCTAAAGAAGTAATTCGGTATATGAGTTTGAATCCGCAAGATGAAGAAGTTGTTTTAACCATTTTACGAACCAATCCAGGTGTTTACGAATCGCAATCGGTTATCAACATTTCATTAATCGCAAAGAAATCCAACTCAGAAGAAAATAAAGTTTTGGCGATTCTACATAAATTACATGAGAAACAAATCATAGAATTACACGCTAAAAACAACGATGCAACTATTACTTTTAATGAAGTTCGAGAAGATGAACGAACGATAAATAGAGTTGCAAAATACCTTGAAGCGCAAAACAAACTCAAAACCGAGCAATTAAAATCGGTAATTCATTATATAAAGGAAGAAAACATCTGCAAGAATAAATTGCTTTTGGATTATTTTGATGAGACAATTACTAAAGATTGCGGTGTTTGTTCGTATTGTATTTCGAAAAGAAAAACAAAAGTTGAAACATCAATCGTTCAAGAAAAAATTATTGGATTATTAAAAATTCAAGAAATGGATTCGAGAGAAATTCAAAAGTTGACAAAATATCCCAAAGACGACGTTATCTTTGCACTTCAAAATTTATTAGAAAACGATTCGATAATCGTACTAAAAAACAATACCTATTCAATAAAATAATTGCATTACATTCTGAAATAAATTCAGAACAAGAAAATTCAGCACCAATGGAAAAATTAAGAATCGTTTTTATGGGAACACCAGAATTTGCTGTAGGCATTTTGGATACCATTATAAAAAATAACTACGAAGTTGTAGGTGTCATAACTGCTGCCGATAAACCAGCAGGTCGTGGACAAAAAATAAAATATTCGGCTGTAAAAGAATATGCTTTAGAACATAATTTAAATTTATTGCAACCAACGAATTTAAAGGACGAAAGTTTTTTATCAGAATTAAAGAGTTTGAATGCCAATTTACAAGTTGTTGTTGCTTTTAGAATGTTACCTGAAGTAGTTTGGAAAATGCCAAAACTAGGTACATTCAATCTACATGCTTCACTCCTACCCAATTATCGTGGTGCCGCGCCAATAAACTGGGCAATTATCAATGGCGAAACTAAAACTGGCGTTACAACATTCTTTATTGATGATAAAATTGATACTGGAGCGATGATATTGAGTAAAGAAACTCCAATCTCTGCAACAGAGAATGCCGGAGAATTACACGATAGATTAATGAATTTAGGATGTGAAACTGTTGTTGAAACCTTATCATTAATTGAAAAAGGTGAAGTCACTACTACAATTCAAACCGATTCAGCTGAAATTAAAACTGCTTATAAATTAAACAAGGAGAATTGCAAGATTGATTTTAGCAAATCGGCAACCGAAATTTATAACCTAATAAGAGGATTATCGCCTTATCCAAGTGCTTGGTGCTTCATTAAAGACGAAGAAAATGAATGGAATGTAAAGATTTATGAAACAAATTTAGTTTTAGAATCGCACGATTTTGAAATTGGAAGCATTATTACAACTAAAAAAGAAATGAAAATTGCTTTAGAAAATTCATTTTTAGAAATAAAGAGCATTCAGTTTCCAGGAAAAAAGAAAATGACAGCATCAGAATTGTTAAACGGAATGACTTTTTCTCAAGACGCAAAAGCGTTGTAAACCTTTGTATTCATTGATTTAACCAAGGATTACAGATAAAAAGCATCGTTTTATTAACAAAAGTTATGAGTTATCAACAAATTGATTAAAAAACACTTCAATCGCTTGTGCAGTCTGTATTTTCTATTAAATTTGTTTAATTAACAACAATGTTTAACCAACAATTAATAACTATTATTATGAACAAATCAGAATTAATCGATGCTATTGCTGCTGACGCAGGAATTACAAAAGCAGCTGCAAAATTAGCTTTAGAATCATTTTTAGGAAACGTAGGTTCTACTTTGAAAAAAGGTGGAAGAGTTTCTTTAGTAGGTTTCGGATCTTGGTCAGTATCTAACAGAGCTGCAAGAGACGGAAGAAATCCACAAACTGGAAAAACTATCCAAATCGCTGCTAAAAATGTAGTAAAATTTAAAGCTGGAGCAGACTTAGAAGGTTCTGTAAACTAAATCTAGTTTCACTTTTGATATAGAAAACCATCTGTTAAGGCCGATGGTTTTTTTTTGCAATAAAGTTTTTTTATCTAACTTTTATTTGTACATTTATTAAAAATGTCAGAAAATGATATCAGAAAAACTACAAAAAGGACAACTACTGATAGCTGAACCTTCTATTATAGGAGACTTATCATTCAATAGATCAGTTATATTATTGGCAGATCATACTGGCGAAGGATCAGTAGGATTCATTTTAAACAAACCGTTAGATTACACTATAAGTGACTTGCTTCCAGAGATTGAAGCCTCATTTAAAATCTACAATGGCGGACCAGTGGAACAAGATAATTTATATTTTATTCACACCATTCCAGAACTCATTACCGATAGTATAGAAATCTCTAATGGTATTTTTTGGGGTGGCGATTTTGAGCTCACAAAGAGTTTAATAAATGAAGGAAAAATCAGCAAAGAAAATATTCGTTTCTTTCTTGGCTACACGGGTTGGGATGCCAATCAACTAGAAACTGAACTTCAAGCCAATTCATGGATTATAACTTCCAACAAGCATCAATCGGCTATTTTAAGTAAATCATCCAATCAATTTTGGAAAGAAAAAATTATGGAATTAGGTGGCGAATACATCATTTGGTCTAATGCGCCAGAAAATCCAATTTTAAATTAGTGCGTTTAAATTAGTTAAAATTTCTTTTGCCAAATCGGTTTTATACTCTTTCTTCCTGTATTTTGTAATGGGTTGAATACCCGAAATTACGTTTGTAATAAACAATTCATCTGCTTTTTGTAAATCAAATGGCGAAATTACCTCTTCAATTACCTCAACAGACTCTATTTTTTTTGCTATTTGAAGAATTTGCTTTCTCATAATTCCGTTTAAACAACCTTCGCTAATTGGCGGCGTTATTAATTTGGTTCCAAAAAGCATAAATAGATTTCCATTCAAGGCTTCGACTACATTTTTATCGTTATTTAATAGAATGCAATTTTGCAAATCATTTTCCTCTGCAAAGATACTACCCATAATATTTATCATTTTATTGGTAGTTTTGATAGTTGAAAGTAACTGTTTAGAGATATAAAAATCTTTGTACAAATCAACTTCATAATGTGCATCCGAAAAAGAATAC
>NZ_DQDX01000001.1:1279-2166 GCF_003525665.1 Flavobacterium sp. | reverse complement strand
GCATCCGAAAAAGAATACAACGTATTTTCTAAAGGAAAAACTTGAATTTGAAAAGAAACCGAATTGGTATTTGGCAAATAAAATCCACCATCATTTCTAAAAACTGTAAAGCGAACTCTAGCAGAATTTTCACAATTTTGGGCTTTCGCCAAATTAAGAATTTGAGCTTCTAAATATTCCAATGTGAAGTTGTTAGGAATTTTCATTCTAACGATTCTCATGGAAGCCATTAACCGAAAATAGTGATCTTCTAAAAAAAGAATTGTATTATTTACAATTTTTAAAGTTTCAAAAACACCATCGCCATAAAGAAAAGCGCGGTTTGAACTGGATAAATTATTGTCTGATGGAAGGATTTCTCCGTTGTAATTAATCATAAAAAAGTCCCGTATTTTAACGGGACAAATATAACTTTAAATAATGGAATTTACACAGAACCAATCACGTGTTTTAAATCGGACACTTGATTTTCCCATAATTGTTTTGATTCGGCAATTTCGTCTTCTTCGGCAAAATCAACTACCATCAAGGAAACGTCTTTGGTTATTTCATCTTCAAGAATTCGGAGTTCAAAGTAATATTCGGTATCTTTTTTATTATCATCAATCCATTTAAATTTAACTTTTTCTCCAGTTTTTTTAGAAGCAAGGCGCGCATTTTCTTCACCATCATTCCATTCGAAAGTAAAGAACTCACCACGAGAATTGACACTATCTGCAAACCACTCTTGTAAACCAGAAGGTGTTGAAATGTATTGATACAATAATTGTGGCGATGAATTTATAGGAAATTCAATTTCGTAACGGATTTTTGGAGTCATAATCTAATTTTTGCGAAATATATAATATTTATTTAAAAAAGCAATAAATAAAAAAATTATTTTTTTT
>NZ_DQDX01000001.1:0-1112 GCF_003525665.1 Flavobacterium sp. | reverse complement strand
TATATTTGCACCCGCGTTCAAGGACGCCCGACTAAATGGCGAGGTAGCTCAGTTGGTTAGAGCGCAGGATTCATAACCCTGAGGTCGAGAGTTCAAATCTCTCTCTCGCTACGAAATTATTTTTATGATTATAAACGGTTTAGACTCCCTAAACCGTTTTTTTTATGTCTTCATTTTTACCAATACTTTACAAAGTATATGATTTAGTATACGATTCAGTATACGGTTTTGACCAAAATTTCTATTATATTGCAAAACATTTGAATATCTCAAATCAGAAAATCATGTCTAAACCGAATTATTCAATACCAAAAATCTATACTGGTGGGATAGATATATCTATTTGGAAACAACTTTCAGTTGATGAGCAATCAAAAGCTTTAAAAAAAGAATGGTATATATATTATAGCTTTCGATGTCCTCAAAGCGGATTGCTTAAAAGGGTTACTCCTATCAAAGGTTATGCAAACTCTTACAAGTCAATGAAAGAAAGAATGCAATATTTAAATACCTTGAGAGATTCACTTGAATTATTATTAAAAAACGGAGCGAATCCATTTGAAAATAATGATTTTAGTTATTTAGATGATTATTTTAATGAAACTACAAAACCTAAAACATCAAATTCAGAGGTAAAAGTCGCCGACGAGGTTAAACCAATAGAGGAAAAGAAAAAAGCAGTTGTAGATAAACAAAAAATAGATTCGATAAAAAATTCATTTGAGAATGTACTAAATATCAAGAAAAATCAAATGAATCTTACATCTTATAAAAATTATAAACTACGCATCATGCGATTTATGAATTATCTACCTGATGCATCATTACCAATAGATTCAATTGTAAAAAAAGATGTTATAAATTTCCTAAATGAAATCTTAGAAACTACAAGCCCAAGAAGTAGAAATAATTACAGAACAGACTTAAATTCTTTTTTTAATGAACTTGAAAATAATGAATACATTGAAAATAATTTCATTGCGAAAATAAACGTTTTGAAATCTAACCCTGAAAGAAATAAAACTTTTAGCGATAAAATTCAAAAAGAGATTTATGAATATCTTGGTGAAGAAGATAAAATGTTGTTGTTATTTATCCAATTTATCTCATAT